>JAOAPQ010000577.1 GCA_025462965.1 Bryobacterales bacterium | reverse complement strand
CAATTTGCCGGCAACGGGCCCGGCCGTACGGGACAGCCCAGCTTCCTGGATGTACGCAAGAACGCGTGGGGTCCGCGCCTGGGCTTCGCCTACGAGGTTATTCCGAGCCTGGTTGTTCGTGGCGGGGGCGCAATCTTTTACCTTCCGGAACGCGAGGGCGGTAACGCTGACCGTGCCGAGCAAGGCTTCCAGGGCAACGTGAGCGTCACCTCTCCTGACAGCGGCTATACCCAGGCCTTCAACCTCTCTACTGGACTTCCGGCGTCCCCGAAGGTACCTAACCTGGATCCGGGTTTGAACATATTCGGCACGGTTCCATTCGCTGCGCGATACGCCGGATTTGCGCCTAAGATGTACGATTGGAACTTCACCATCGAGAAAGGGCTTGGCCGGAACACGGTTATCCGGGCATCGTACCAGGGGACGGCAGGGGTCTCCCTCCTTGCTAATCGTGAGATCCTGAACCAGGTCGATCCGAAGTACCTCTCGCTTGGAAACCTCCTGTTTTTGCCGGTAGGCTCGGACGCCGCAAAGGCCGCGGGAATAGTGAAGCCGTGGCCCGGTTTCCCGGATAGCAGGAGTGTTGCGCAAGCTCTTCGCCCATTCCCTCAGTACACGGGTTTCGACCATGATGTGGACGCTGACACCACCGGCCACAGCACATATCACGCTGTAAGTGTTAGCGCCGAACACCGGTACACGAACGGACTGTGGTTCTCCACTTCTTACACGTTTTCCAAGCTCATTTCAAACGTGCAGGGAGAAAACCCAGCGCTCGGTACTTTCATCGCTAACGGCGATACAAGTACGCAGAACGGTTATGATCGCAAAGCTGACAAGTCAATCAGCGATCAGGACGTGCCGCAGCATCTGGTGCTCGCTTACGCGTATGAACTGCCGGTCGGAAAGGGGAAGCACTTCCTGGCCCACTCCAATCCGGTAGTCCAAACGCTTGTCAGCGGCTGGATGATCAGCGGTGTCCACAACTACCAGGTTGGTTATCCGCTGCGAGTGAACTCGAGCCTGAATATCGGCTTGTTCTCCGGCCAGGAGCGGGCCAACATTGTTGCCGGCCAGCCACTAAAAAATCCCAATTATCATGGCGATCCAAACGCCGCACCTTATATTAATCCGGCCGCCTTCGCGAGGCCTGCGCCGTTTACTTTCGGGAACAGCGGTTCGAACCTGCCCGGCTTACGCACGCCCCCTCTGCAGGAAGACGATGTGACACTAGGCAAGACCTTTCCCTTATTCCGGGAGGGACAGCGGTTGGAATTCAAAGCTTCCGCCTTTAATATTGGCAATCGCGTGCAGTTCGGAGGAGTCACAAATAATGTAGACTCCACCACCTTTGGCTACATTAGTTCTCAGTTCAACAGACCGCGGGAGATTCAACTTAGTCTGCGCGTGGTCTTTTGATTCCGCCTCACATTATAATCAGGTCGTGAATGCATTTACTGGCACTCTTTGCTGCGCTGAGCCTGTTTGGCCAGGATGATAGTGTGCTTGACCGATGTACCTCAGCGGCGGCCGTCGCGATGCAATCCGGAGATTACGTTGCTGCGGAACGGAACTACCAGGCCATTGTGCGTATTCGCCCGAATATGGCCGAGGCCTACGTCAACCTGGGCCTCAGCCTTTTCTTGCAAAGGAAATACCTGGAGGCTATCAACGACTTCGACGTCGCCCTGAAACTCAAGCCGGAGTTGGCCAACGCCAAGTTATTCCTGGGCATCTCTCATTTCAAGCTGAATCACTCAGATCCGGCTCTCTCCAATCTACGGCAGTATGCCTCTGAGCGTCCCGGTGACGGGGAAGGTCAGTACTACCTGGGTCTCGCTTATCTCGCCGTGAATAAGTATTCCGAAGCCGAGACCGCTCTCCTCGCCGCTCGCTCCATCAACCCTGGCAATATAGATGTTCTTTATCACCTAACCCAAATTTATCTCGGTCAGGCTGCAGAGGATCCGGCGAAGCGAGACTTCCTGGCGCGCCGCTATCATGACGCGGTGGAGGAGATCGCAGCGATCGATCCTGAATCGTATCGCTTGGCCCAGCTTCGAGCAGGCTTCTATGAAGTCGACGGTAAGAAGACGGATGCAATCCGGGAACTTGAGACGGTTCTCAAGCAAAATCCGCGGTCGCGAGGGCTTCACTACACGTTGGGATGCCTCTACACCGAGGCGCGGGAGTACGTCAAGGCTCTTGCGCAGTTCGAGGCGGAACTGAAGCTTGACTCTCCATACCCCCGAACTTACCTTCAGCTTGGACACGTGTACCTCGCGCTGGAAAAGCCGGCGGAGGCGCTGCCAGTACTCGAGAGGGCCTTGAAGATTGAGCCAGAGAGCAGCGGACTGGTTTGGGTTGACATCGGACGGGCCTACCGGTTGGAGAATCGGGCGGATGAAGCCGTGAAGGCATTTGAACAAGCAATTACGCTCGGGCAGAGGAAGGCTTCGGTGTATTACCAACTCGCTGTTGCGGCGAAAAAATCCGGAAATCTCCCAAGATCGCGCGAAGCGCTGGAAATGAGCCAGCGGCTTCGCCACGAAGAACAAATAGCCGGGCCTGCGGGTCCGCAGTAAATTCTAAACTCACGTGCATCTATTTTCTCGGTTGTTACTTCTGGTAGCGCTAATCTCGAGTGCGTGGGCACAGGAGTTCGAGTCTGCACAACGCGCCTTTGATGCCCGCGACTACGCAACGGCTGCCGAACTGTTCGAGAAGGCCAAGGCCTCTGATCTGCGCTGCGATGCCGATTTCTATATAGGCTTGGCCCGATACCATCTCAATCAGCTGGATGCCGCCGTGATCGCTTTCAAAGCAGCTGTGCAATGTGACCCAAAGCTGATTCGAGCAAATCTCGCGTTGGCTGAGGTGTATGTGGTGACTCACAACGACACTGAGGCTCTCCGGGCCTACACTCAAGTGCTGAACGCGGCGCCCCGAGACGCAGCCGCCTTGCGCGGTGCTGCTGCCATTTATCTCAGAAATGAGAACAACGAGAAAGCCTTAACTTTACTGGAGACTCTTATCATCGTGGAACCTGGCGACCGGCAAGCTCGCGTAGACCTTGGGGCCGCTTACGCGGCGACCGGCAAACGCGACCGTGCGGAAGCGCAGTTCCGGGAAGCACTTCGTTTGGACGCGGACGACCCATCGGCCCTAACCGGCTTAGGGAATCTTTTCGAAAGGCAAGGTGAGGATGACAAGGCGATTCCTGTACTATTGAAGGCCATTAAGATTGCGCCGCAGGCGTTTGAACCACGGTTCGTCCTGGGCTCAGCCTACAACAGACTGGGACGGTATTCCGAAGCGCGCACGGAATTAAAGGCCGCTTTACGGCTCGGCGGGGTACAATCGCCTGAAGTCTACTATCAGCTGGCGCGCGCGTGCGGTAATCTCGGCTTGAATGAAGAGCGCCGCACAATGCTGGCCAAATTTTCGGAGCTTACCTCGAGAGCGAAGGTCAATGCTGAGAACAAGCGAGCTGTTGCACGTCTGCTTCAGGAGGCGGAGGGGCTTGTCAACTCAGGAGAGTTACGGGACGCCGTTGCCAAGCTGCAGATCGCACGATCCATGGAGCCAGCGAATGATCATCTCTTATTTCGCCTTGCGGGACTACAGTACGATCTAAAAGATTATGAGTCCGCCCGTATGTATGTTCAGCAAGCAATAAGAATTGCTCCTTCCGAATGGGTCTATCACTTCCTGCTCGGACTCACTGAAGCGGATTCTGGTCGGTTGTCACAAGCCCGCGACAGTTTGGAAGTCGCCGCTCGATTGAACCCTAGGGGCGCGCAGGTTCAGGACGCTCTGGAAAAGGTCCACCATGCGCTGTCTAGCAGCCCGGGGCAATAGTAAATTCGGTTGCGTTGCAATATGAGTTCTGAAAGAGAGCGGAGCAATCATGTTGTTTCTGGCGAGCCTGGAAACAGGGCTCACGGACGATTCGCGTTACCTTCGACTCGCCTTTGAAAACGTAGTTGCAATACGACCTCAAATAGTGAACGGCGCTCACGCGGAAGCGTTTGGGATGATCGTACCGCGTGGTGCGTTGATCACCTATGGCAGCTCAGCCCTTTTACCGCGGGACGCGTGACAGTTCGATCACCGTCACGCTCATGCGAGGGAACGTATATTCAATCTCCGCGCCGCGAGCGTTCAACTCGACATCTTTAGGCACGATCGCGTCTGGCCTGACTTCGTCATTCGTCGCGTACAGGCTGGCAGAGGTGAGTTGCTGCGCACGAGCGGAAGCCGTCACAAAGCCTTTCAGGTGGATGGAACTGCGAATCTCCTGGGATAAGTGCCGGTTTACGCAGAAGAGAGTCAGCTTGTCGCCGGCGCCGTTCAAGGCTGAGACAACGTCGAGGAAAGGAACCGCGTGAATCGACGGGAGACGACGCACACCTTCGTCTACATCATATCGCTCTACTTTCACGTTCGTGCCGACCAACTCGCTCGCGTCCGCATTGGAATACATGCGAAACGCCCAGTAGGAGGGGACTCCATAGACTCGCCCGCGCTTTTGCCAGATACCCCCGAACTCGATGTTACCGGTCATGTCCGAAATCGAGGTGAAATCGGAGACTCGCATCAGGGTGTTAAGGAAACCCGCGGTGCAAAGGGCGCCGCCCATGTTCTCGTACATGGGCGCCTGCGAGGCAGGCCCAGCAAACAGCCACTCTGTAAAAGCGATTCTCACGCGATCGCGAGCCTTCGGATCGGCATCGATCTGTTGTTTCATCGAACGTAGCTGTGTCTCAAGCCCTACCGGGAGCGCGAGGGCAGCGCGTGCAACGAACTCACGCGAAGGATTGGGTTTCTGGACCTCCGCTGTTCTCACGACAAAGTGCGTGGACAGATAATTGAAAGCGTTCGGTCCGAGCTGCAGTTGCGCCCCGTTCCACTCGCGAAAGCGATCCGGATCCGCTCCGGTAGCGATTAATTTCGCATCCGGATCCGCGTTGCGGATAGCGGCGCTGAACGCTTCTGTTCGGCCGGCTATCCTCGCGAGGGTTGGATACCCGATCTGGAAGGTGCCCCAAAGCTCATTGCCCAACTCCCAGACCAGGCCGCTCTTGCCCCACTTCCCGTTCACGTAACGCACCCAGTCCGCCGCCTCCAGGGGTGTCCCACTCCCCAGATTCAAGGCGATCTGCGGCTGTGTTCCCACCAGGCGGCAAAAGCTCAGGAACTCGTCAGTGCCAAAGTGGTTGTACTCGGGCATGCCCCAGGACTGATTCAACATGCTGACCCGCTTGTCCACCGGTCCCACGCCGTCGCGGAAGTGGTAACCGATGTAAAGTTCCCTCCAAAACGCACAATCGGACTTCTCATGGCACGAGCCATTTCGATCATTTCCGGATTCATGCCTTCCAAGTTGTCAGCGGGGAACAGGAAAATCTGATCGATGAGCACGCGAGTTTCATCCCTCGTCGCGACGACGAAATCGGCCGCTTCGCGGGGGGCCAGTGCCGAGCGCTGCAGTTCAAGCGAGAATTCATACCTCCTCCAGCCGGCCGCGGCGAGCTGCAACTTTTGAGTGGCGAACACCTCGC
>JAOAPQ010000540.1 GCA_025462965.1 Bryobacterales bacterium | reverse complement strand
CATCGTCACCGCCGGGCTCCCCACCGTCGGCCTTCGCATGCCCGCTCATCCGGTAGCGCTGGAGTTGCTCCGCGAAGCCGGAATCCCCATCGCCGCCCCCAGCGCCAACCGCTTCACCGGCCTCTCGCCGACCACCGCCGCCCATGTCCGCCAAAGCCTCGGGGAAGACTTGTTCGTTCTCGATGGAGGGCCCTCCGCGGTCGGCATAGAATCCACCGTCTTGTCCCTCGCGGGCGCGCCCGTCCTGCTTCGTCCGGGCAGCATCCCTTTACCGGACCTGGAAGCCTTGATCGGTCCGATCCAATCCCCGGCATCCGCCGCCGAAGACACTTCCCACCTTTCCCCTGGTCAGCACCCACGCCACTACCAGCCGCGGACGCCCTTGTCACTAACTTCAGACCCACCGTCCGCTGGTAACGGAGCTTACCTCTTCTGGCACCGCGAAAGACCCGCTGTCCACACAATCCGCATGCCGGCCGATCCAGCCGGCTATGCCGCCCTGCTCTACCGCACGCTGCACCACCTCGATACCCTTCACCTCGACTGGATCGCCGTCGAGCCCCCGCCGGATACCCCGGAATGGGCCGGCATCCGTGACCGCCTCACACGCGCGGCAACTCGGATAGAATAGTTGGCCATGCCGATCACCAGACGCGCGTTCGCGGCCTCTCTCGCCGCTACCCCGTTACTCGCTCAGTCCGATGGCGCCCCTCTGAAAAGCCGCATTAAGATCGATTCCGAGCGCACCATCGCCCCCATCGATCCCAAGATTTACGGCAACTTCGCCGAGCACCTCGGCCGCTGCATCGAGGGCGGCATTTTCGACGAAGGCTCGCCGCTTTCCGATAAGCAGGGTTACCGCCAGGACGTTCGTGAGGCCGTAAAGGGCCTCAACGTCTCGCTGCTCCGCTGGCCGGGCGGCAACTTCGCTTCGAACTACGACTGGCGCGACGGCATCGGTCCGCGCGACAAGCGTCCCGCCCGCCTCGAGATGGCTTGGCACACCGTCGAAGATAACCGCTTCGGCACGCACGAGTTCCTCAACTACTGCGAAGAGCTCTCAATTGAGCCCTACATCTGCGTCAATCTGGGCACTGGCACATGGGACCAGGCGCAAAGCTGGGTGGAATACTGCAACCTGGAGGGCGGCACCGCCATGACCGACCTCCGCAAGCGCAACGGCCGCACCAAGCCGTGGAAGGTCAAATACTGGTCGCTCGGCAACGAAATGGACGGCCCGTGGCAGATGGGGCATCGAAGCGCTGAAGACTACGGCAAGTTCGCGCTGGAAGCCGCCAAGCTCATGAAGTGGACCGATCCCGATATCCACCTGGTCGCAGCCGGGTCGTCCAACTTCAATGCCGGCGCCGATTGGACCGGCTGGAACCGTACCGTCCTCGATCACCTCCGCCACCACGCCGATTACCTTTCGCTCCACACCTATGTTGGCAATCGCGCCAACGACTATTACGAGTTCATGGCCAGTTCCCTCGAACTCGACGCGCGCACCCGCGTCGCCGAGGGCATTATCCGTGAATCGCTCACCAGCGAGCCTCGCTCTCGCAAAATCTATATCGCCTGGGATGAATGGAACGTCTGGTACCGCGCACGCGGCCAGGGCCGGGAGGTCGGTCGCCGCATCCTCGAGGAGCACTATAACCTGGAGGACGCGCTGGTCGTCGCGACCATGCTCAATACCTTCGTCAACAACGCCCACATCGTGAAGATCGCCAACATGGCCCAGCTGGTAAATGTGATCGCACCCATCTTCACGGACGAAAAGCGTCTGTATCTGCAGACCATCTATTACCCGCTGCAGCTCTTCGCCACAAACTCCCACGGAACGGCTCTTGAATTGTTCAAAGAGGGCCCCACGTACAAGACGAAGAGCTACGACGAAGTGCCATACCTGGACAGTTCGGCCGTCAACAACAACGGGAATCTGGTCTTGAACCTGGTCAATCGCCACCGCGATCAGCCCATGGATGTCACGGTCCAGCTCGAGGACAGGAAGTTCTCGGGAACCGCAAACGCGGTCGAGGTGAACGGCCCGGATATCAAGGCAGTGAACGATTTCGGGGAGACTAAAGTGAGCGCGACCAAGCGCGATGCTCAGGCCGCCGGCAGCACCCTGCGGATCCGCCTCGCGCCGCACTCGTACACGATGGTAAAGGCCGCTACTACTTCGCTGTAGCGCCGACTTCCGGACTGCTCGGACCCGCTGGTTCCTGCCCGGCATTCTGCCGGATCGACATCGATTGATCCGAGTAGTACGTCTTGCTGCCTGTGTTGCCGAAGGAAACCGGTTGAGCGTTGATGGTGTACCCGGTCGGGGTCGCCGCCAGCGCAAATTTATAACCGCCCTTTGTCCCGGATGCCAGATCCTCGTGTATCAGGTCCGCGGCATTGGCCCCGGCCGTCCCGCTCGTCGGAGGTCCCAGCTCGGTGAGGGAATTCGCGTACCTTCCATATTGGGAAAAGTACTGCGCCTCGGCCTCATGGATCGTTTTAACCGCCTGTAACGCAGCCGTTTCCGACGCAAACTTCCGCGCGTTATTCAGTTTCGGTACAGCCACCGTCACGATGATCAAAATGATCGCGATCACGATGAGCAATTCGATCAGCGAAAAGCCGAATTGCCGCCGCGTTCTCTTCTCGTTCCACACAGACATAGCTTTCATAGGTATGACGCAAACTCCTGCAAAATCGTTTAACTATTGCTTTTATTAACCAGCTACTTCAGTACCCCATGTACAGCCTGCATCCGCCCCCAAAATCCCGCCAGTCGATCCAGCCGCAGTGCATTCGCCCCATCCGACAGGGCCTGCTCCGGCCGATCGTGCACCTCCACGAACAGCCCGTTCACCCCCACTGCTACGGCCGCGCGCGCAAGCGGTTCAATGAACTGAGGCTGCCCGCCCGATGCGCCACCGGCCCCGCTCGGCAACTGCACGCTGTGCGTCGCATCGAACACCACCGGCACTCCCATATCCCCCATGATCTTCAGTCCCCGCATATCCACCACCAGGTTCTGATATCCGAACGACGACCCGCGCTCCGTCAGTATGATCCTGTCATTCCCGGTAGACCGCACCTTCTCCACCGCATGAATCATGTCCTGCGGCGCCACAAACTGCCCTTTCTTTATATTGATCACGCGTCCAGTCTTGCCCGCTTCCACCAGCAGGTCCGTCTGCCGGCACAAAAACGCCGGAATCTGCAGAATATCCACCGCTTCCGCTGCCGGCCCGGCCTGATCCGGAGTATGGATATCCGTCAGAACCGGCATGCCCACCGCCGCCCGCACGCCCGCGAGAATGCGCAGACCCTCCACCATTCCCGGCCCGCGATAGCCGGCCACGCTCGTTCGGTTAGCCTTATCAAATGACGCCTTGAAAATAAAATCGGGATGTATCTGCTGAATCGCGCGCGCCATGAAATGCACGTGCTCTTCACTCTCGATCACGCACGGACCCGCGATAAGCAGCAGGTCGTCCCCCAGTGACACTCCCAGAGAACCGCCGCGCTCAGTTCCCATGAGAAAGCGTCACCACCTCGTTCGTTTGTTCCAGCGGCATCAAGCGCCGCCTGCGGTACTCATAAGCAGCCGCGATAAACGACCGGAACAGTGGGTGCGGCTCCATCGGCTTCGATTTGAATTCCGGATGGAATTGGCATCCCAGGAACCACGGATGATCTTCAATTTCGCAAATCTCCACATAGGTTCGGTCCGGCGTCTCGCCCGTAATCCGCAGCCCCGCCTCCGTTAGCGTCTTCTCGAATTCCCGATTGAATTCATAACGATGCCGGTGCCGTTCGCTGATCTCACCCATCTCGTAAGCCTCACGCGCGAAGCTGTTCCCCGCCAGCACGCACGGCCACGCGCCAAGGCGCATGGTCCCGCCGAGCTCATCGACGCCCTTCAACTCACGAAGCTTATAGATCACGCGGTTCGGCGTCGCCTGGTCGAATTCGCTTGAATTTGCCCGTTCGAGGCCGCAAACGTTGCGCGCGAACTCGATCACCATCGTTTGCATGCCGAGGCAGATCCCGAAATAGGGAACCTTCTGCTCCCGCGCAAAACGTATCGCGTTTAGCATCCCCTCAATGCCGCGCTTGCCAAATCCGCCCGGCACCAGGATCCCGTCGAATTCTTCCAACCGCCGCTCCCAGCCCGGCCCGTCCACGCCCTCCGCTTCAATCCAGCGGATGTTCACCTTGAGCTGGTGTGAGAGACCTCCATGCAGCAGCGCCTCCTTCAGGCTCTTGTACGAATCCTCGTACTCCACGTACTTGCCGACGAGCCCAATCGTCACCTCATCCACGGGGTTCTGCATGCGCCCGATCATCCCGGTCCAGCGCTCCAGATCGCTCGGGCGCGGCTCGATCTTCAACTGCCGCAGCACGATCTCATCCACGCCTTCCTGCGCAAATGCCAGGGGCACCTCGTACACGGAAT
>JAOAPQ010000538.1 GCA_025462965.1 Bryobacterales bacterium | reverse complement strand
AGGAATAGGATCGGGCGGCCGCTCCCCCACTGCGCACAGTACAGCCGCGTTCCGTCATGCGCTTCAATGAAAGGTGCACCGGTTATCCTCGTTGCGGAGGTCGTGGCGCGTGACGATGGTGCTGCAGCTTCGGATAGCATGGCGGCGGTGACAGTCGCGCCTGCGAACGCCAGTGTGTTCAATACCTCACGTCTTTGCATAACTTTCTCTCCCTTTGATGTCGAGAGGATCATGCCGGCGCTGCGGCGGCGCGTCGATTACCTGCGAGGTAAGCCCGGGCCGATTTTCTCCATTGCAGACATTCGCTAGTATGTCCTGCCGAGAGTGAGCAATCAGGCAACGCGTACCGGGATGCGTCGTGCGGGTTGTCGGGGGGATCTGAAGATGCGTGCATTGGTTATAGCGATGGTTGCCGCGTTCGCGCTCATGGCCGGTGGCACGGCAGCAGCTGCGCCCTCACCGCAGGATATCGGCGGGACGTGGCAGGGAACGCTCAGCGGCGGGCAGCAGCCGCTGCGCGTCGTGATCCAGATCAACAAGGCCGCGGAGGGAACCCTAACGGCTACGATGTATAGCATCGATCAAAGCCCGACCCCGATTCCCGTCAGCTCGATCAAGCTCGATGGTGCGAACCTGAGTCTCTCGGTGGATGCCCTGCGCGGCAAGTATGAAGGCACCCTCAGCGCTGATGGAGCTTCCATCGCAGGGACCTGGACCCAACGAGCGCCCCTGACTTTGGTGCTACAGCGTGCCGATGTCCGCTCCGCCTGGCCGCTGGATCCGAGCCCGCACACGGTGCGGTTCGTGACGGTGGATCACGATGTGAAGCTGGAGGTGCTCGATTTCGGAGGCACGGGACGCCCCGTGGTCTTGCTCACGGGTTTCGGGGCCAACGCGCACACCTACGACAAATTTGCGCCCAAACTGGTCCCCGAGTACCACGTCTATGCCATCACCCGACGTGGTTTTGGCGCGTCCAGTGCTCCTGCGACGGGTTACTCGGCCGACCGACTTGGCGATGACGTTCTGGAGGTGCTCGACCAGCTAAAGATCAACCGCCCAGTTCTGGTGGCTCACTCACTGGGCGGCGAGGAGCTGAGTTCCATCGGCTCGCGACGTCCCGAGAAAGTCGCCGGATTGGTCTATCTAGACGCTGCCTACGGGTATGCGTACTACGACGCTGCGCACGGCGATCTGAATATCGACGTGAATGATCTGCGCAAGAAGCTCGATGCGCTGCAATCGACTCTACTGGCAGGGCAAGCCGCCGTTGCGCAGGAATTATTGACAACCGATCTACCCCGGCTTGAACGGGATCTGCAAGAGATACAGAAGGACGCACGCGTGACCCCGCCAGCGCTACGCGCCATGCAGTCCGATCCGGAGCAGCCGGTTGCAAAGGCCATCGCGACGGGAATGCAGAAGTACTCACAGCTGACCGTACCGGTCCTCGCGATCTTTGCTGTCCCGCATGACTTTGGCCCGCTGCTGGCGAAAGATCCGGAGGGGCGCGCTGCCTTTGAGGCGCGAGACGTAGAAAAATATGGGGCCCAGGCTGCAGCATTCGAGAAAGCAACCCCGAGCGCGCACGTGGTTCGGCTCGCGCATGCAAATCACGACGTGTATCGTTCCAACGAGGCCGACGTGTTGCGAGAGATGAACGCCTTCATCTCAACTCTGCCTCCGTAGCACGCTAGCCGGCCACCGGTAGCTACACGTTTTCCAAGGCTGCTACAAACTCTTCCGATGCTGAAACCCAACCCAATGAGGTCTCGATGACCAAGAGCGACGCTTCATGATTGCTTCTCGGAAAATGATGACCGATTGGCTCACCCGTACAGTCCGCTAGTAGCACGGGCAGGTAGTCTCTGAACATAGCGTCTCTAATGGTCGACTCCACACATACACTCGTAGTGCAGCCAGTGAAGATCAGGTGTTTGATCTCGAGCCTCTTCAGCGTGGCATCCAATTCGGTTTCGTAGAAGCCGCTGAATCGATGCTTGTAGAGAACGACATCATCGGGCTGTGGCGTTAACTCAGGAACGATATCGGTGCCCCAGTGGTCACGGATAAGAATCCGACTCTCGCGGCCATCGGGGGCGCGAATCGTCTGTCCAACCTTGAGGCCCTCCAGGTGGCGCACCCGGTTTACGGAGTCGGAAGCGCCCAGATCCGACAGATCAGCTCGAAAGCCCATTTTGAGATAGACAATTTTCACGCCCGCGCGACGCGCTGCAGTCAGAACTTTCGCGGTCGGGCCAACGGCGCGCTGAATCATGCTGATGTCGTTTCCGGCTCGATCAAACATCCCGCCTTTGGCACCAAAATCGTTTTGCATGTCGCACACGATGATCGCAGTCTTGGCGACATCAATGCTGATGGGTACTGTCACGCTCTGTTGACCATCCCGGCTGACTTGTGCATTGAATTGGATATGCCGGCTCTTCCTGTCGGAACCGAGCTGGGTTGCCTGTTTGGGCTCGTTAGCTACCGATCCCCTTGCGGTTCCACATAGCGATGATGTAGCCACTGCAGCGAGCAGTTGCCGACGCGACAACTCTGGTATGCCCTGTTTCATTTTCCCCTCGCCGGACTGGAATCAGTCGCTGAACCATGTCGCGCTAACGCGAGTTCGTCTGTGCGGCTGCGTACACAGGGCACCGCTTGCGGCGGCTACCGGGCAAAGTGAGCGTGACTGGGGGATTCAACCCCCGTCGCGTTGCGCCGCCCCAAACATCTCCAACGCCAGCGCCCTGAAATTCTTCACCACAGCGCTGCCAGTGTCCCTGGCCAGCGCCAGCCCGATTTCAGACAACGGAATCGGATCCGCAATAGCGCAACCCACTACAGCCGCGACGTTATGTTTGACAGCTGAGGCCGGCAGGATCGAAATACCTATCCCCGCCGCAACCAGTGAAATGAGAGTCGGCATCTGCCCCGCTGTCTGGCGGACGGTAGGAACGATCCCCGCGTTGCGGAGCATGCCAAAGATGAGATCGTGAAACCCCGGCGCATAGGCCCGGTCATACATTACGAAATCCTGTCCAGACAGCTCCTCCAGCCGTACCCGTTTTCTCTTCCCCAGCGGATGGAATGAAGGAACGACGAGCACGAACGGCTCGCGATGCACCGTGACGACCTCGAGTTGCGGATGGCCACCGAGCGGCAGACGCAGGAACCCGATATCGAGCTCACCGGCCTCGAGCATCCGGATCTGCTCTGCCGTCAGGATATTGCGCAGTGAGAATTCGACTTCGTGATTCAACTCTCTGAATGGGCGGATGATGTTGGGCACGAGCTCGCTGCCGGCCGTGGAGATGAAGCCAATCCGCAGCAGTCCGAGTTTGCCGTCGGCCGCCAGGCGCGCAGTGCGAGTCGCTCGATCCAACTGCGAGATCCCCGCGATGGCAGCGTCGCGGAAGGCGCGGCCGGCGGCGGTTAGCGTCGTCTTGCGCCGGGTCCGCTCCAGCAGCCGTACTCCGATTTCCGCCTCGAGC
>JAOAPQ010000521.1 GCA_025462965.1 Bryobacterales bacterium | reverse complement strand
CCGGCAAAACCCGCGGCACAGCCCGGGAAGATAGCATCGACAAAAGTGGGAAACTCTGAAAAGGCAGGTACACGATAGTGAGCGCAGAACGCAGCCAGGCCGCTAATCCGAAATCGAGACGTAATTTCCTGAGAGGTGCGGGCGTGGCTCTTGCCCTGCCGTGGATGGAGTCATTGCCGGTGTTTGGCGCTCAGGAGGGCTCTAAGGCGGCGCTCGCCGCCGCCAATGAACCCCCGCTTCGTTTCGGCTGCGTCTATTTTTCGAACGGCGTTGAAACGGTTGACTGGACTGCCAAAGGCGCCGGCGCCTCCATGGAGTTCGGCAGAGCCGCAGCCCCGCTCGCGCCCATCCGGGAAGACATCGTGTTCGTCAAGGGTTTGTACAACCACCAGGCTTTCATTGCTACCAGCCCACACTTGGGAAAGATGGCGAACATGCTCTCCGGCGCCTCTATCAGCATGGATCCGAGCGATATCCGCGCGGGGACTACGATGGATCAGGTGCTCTCACGGGAAATCGGCAAGCAGACGCCGGTTCCCAGTCTCGCGCTCGGAATTGAGCCGAACGAGCTCCGCCTGGAAGACGGACTCTCGATGATTTACGGTTCGTGCATTTCCTGGGCATCCGCGACAAAACCGGCCACCAAGGAGATCTACCCTTCGCGCACGTTCGACCAGCTCGTCGGTGACGGAAAAGGCAGAAAGCTCGATCGCAGCATCCTCGACGCCGTGATGCATGATACTCAGGGCATCCAGCCGAAGATCAGCGGCGGCGACCGAAAAAAACTCGATGAATATCTGGAATCAGTACGCGACATCGAAAAACGGATCGAGCGCGCGTCGAAGGAAGAGCTCATCGAAGGCTGGAGACCGACCCTGAAACAGCCGAACATGCCTCGCCCGGCGAACGAACTGCCTCAGAACGTGCCGGATCACATGAAGCTGATGCTGGATCTCACGGTGCTGGCGTTCCAGATGGACAAGACGCGCATTATCACGCTGATGCTGAACAATGATCTGTCGCAGATGAACTTCAAATTCGTGCAGGGAGTTCACGGAGCGCTTCACCTCGATCTGACGCACAACGGCCATGCGCCCGAGACCGAGGCCATGTACCTCAAGACGAATCAGTTCCACATGCAGCAGTTCTCGTATTTGGTGGAACGGCTGAAGGCGATCGACGAAGGCGGGCAATCGCTGCTCGACAGCTCGATGCTGATGCTGGCGTCTAACCTATATGATGGCGACAAACACGGCGCAGATCAGATGCCCATCGTACTCGCCGGCAAGGCGGGCGGGGCGATGAAGACTGGCCGCGTTGTGGATTACCGGCAGAAGGGCGACGATAACCGGCGGGCTTGCAGCCTCTATTTGTCGATGATGGACCGTATGGGGGTGCATCTGGATCGCTTCGGCGATTCAGATAAGCGGCTGTCGGGTTTGTGGGCTGATGAGGCTTAGGCCGCTGCATTCTGACCACAACAAACCACGGCAAGATCGGCTGTTCCCATTTTTTCCGCGCATCTCTTGTCGCGTATGACATCAGATCTAAATGTTTCATCCGTCGCGTTCGGGTACGCCGTACTCCTGTTCCGCGTTGCAGCCTACGCACGATTCGCAAAGCCGTCGGTTCAGGATGTGAGCAACCGCGATCAGGACACCACCACAGACGACGGTCGGAATCTCGAACTTCATGTGCGACGACAACAATAGCCGTGCGATCAGAATCAAACTCAAGCCAGTCAGAAAGAATATGAGGCACCTTGGCTCTCGATGTTTATTTCTGTAGCTGGGCACCAAGCTAAAAAGGCCCAGGACCGCGGACAAACCGACAATCGACCATTCAAAGACAGAGCTTGCCATCCATTGACTGCCGAGAACCGCGAGCAGTCCAAATGCGATCGGCATCAGCGCACAGTGAATCGCGCACGCGAGAGAGACAACAGCGCCGGCCTGGTCCAAAGCGCCGTCTCGCCCAGCCGGCGACTTGCTATTACGGTCGTCCATCATAATTCCGCATGTCCCGAGATTTCGTTTGACCGGTGTGCCGTGCCGATCGTCGCTCAGAGAACGCTTGGTTTATCTGGAAGTCCCCGGCTTGGCGAGTTCTCATCGGCACACCCGTAAGATCTCTCCGCAATCCCCGGAAATTGCGATTCGCTTCGCACAGGGCGACCAGGCACCCACCGCTATGCGCGGTCTTCGACTTCGCGGCCGTCGCCGGGAGCCGGAGGAGGAGGCAATATTAGCAAGAGTTCTTTGGAATTGATCGCGGGAAGATAGCCGGAAACCGCCGGCGCTGGCGAAATCCCAGCGGCGAGCAATCAACGCTGCCGCGACCAAGGTGAGTGACCTTATTTGCAAACCTGACCGTTTGAACATTGCCCCAGTTTCGGCCAGAACTGCCGCGACTGCACCGAAAAAGACATAAGCGGGTGCGGAAGAGCTTTCAGCGGACTGTTGCTCATGCCGCGTTCGCTTACCTGCGCACGGCCTTCCTATCGCGTCGCAAATCGGCATCTTCTCGCGGCAGTGCCCGTGGGGTAGAGGAGCCCCTGATCTGAAGACCCTGCCGTCGGGAAGCCAGCGCCTGGAACCGGGGATGAACCGACTCCTCACCAGGATCAACTGGAAGTTCGACAGCTCACGGCACCTCAATCGGCCAAGGAGAATGGCGATAATAACTCGATCGTGTGCAGCCGCGGAATTTATTCAACATTGGCGTGGGCACGGATGGGTCGATGATGATCCCGCGATTCGAACGTCTCTGGACAGCCTTTTACGAGCCGCGCGGTCGTTCGCAATCCGTACTAGTACAAACATGTCTCCCGATGTGCAGAATCTCTTGACACGGCATTCTTCTGCCGCTAACGTTAGTTAGTAGAAAAAAGGATACCTTGAGACGAATCAAAGCACCCTTCGCTAGATTTCTTTTACCGGCGTCCGCTAACAGCGCCGTCGGCGACATGGCCATCCTTGGTGTTGTCGCGGGCAGCCGTTTTACGCGAACCGTGCCTATGGTGTGCTCTTGATCGAGTGGAGCGGGCTGGCGGAACCGCACCGATCCCGCTTTATCTTTGGCGAGTTCCTCCTCTGGTATTGGCAACTCCGGTACCGCAAGAATATAGATCCGCTGTTGAGATAGAGAACGCTTTATCGGGGTCGAGTATCGGGCCGAGCTTTGTCGCGGCTTCCTGTCCTTGATCCGAAATCCCGGCGGCCAACTCTGTTCGTGCAACCGCCTATCGAAGTCAAGCCTTTCTTCGCGTCGGGTATAAGTGTGTTCGCTCGCGCGAAGACGGCCCACAATCACCGCTTTGTCAATCGGATTTGGGGCCGGGCATCCGCAAACTTCCTAACGGCAATGCAACCTTACTTACCTGTTGAAAAAATCAACACTTCCCCAGGACGGGATGACGTAGCCGGTACCGCCACAAAGAGCCGGTTTAACTCAGGAACGAGCAAAGATGTTTTCGCTCCCAAGCCCGTCTCCACATTTCCTTGCAAGACGTACTGATCCGGACCGCGCTGCTGATAGACAGACACGGCGCCTTCACCACCTGAGACATAAATTTTCTTCGCTGCGGAATCGTAAAACGCATCATCGGCATGACCGATGCAGGGCAGGTCCGTCACTGCTTTGCCCGTATGCGTGTTCAACACAACCAGTCGCCCCGGCTTGCGGCAAGCGATGAATAAGCGGTGATTGGCCTCGTCGAGTGCCATTGCGGAGGGTTGCTCGACCGGCAGAGGCCAAATACCCAAAACTTCGTTCTTCAAACGGTCAATGACCATTACGTCGTTTTTGTCCATCCTGTTGATGAACAGCCTCGAGCTGCCCTTTTCGATGGCCATTGCTTCCAGAATCTTCGAATCGAGTTTGATTTCTCCGGTTCGCTCGGCGCTGGAAGTATTAACCGCAGTGACGAACGAGTAATCCAACTTGGCGACAAGCCCGCCATTTGCGACGAAGAGAGTTTGGGAAGCCGGATCGAAGGCCACTGAATCCGCGCGCAATGCGGTTTTGATCTGGGAGGAGATCTTCGGTGCTTCCGTGTCGACGAACTTTACTGTTCCATCGCCGCCATCCGCAACGATCAACTGAGATGACGTAGGAGAGAAAACCAGACCGTGAGGACGCTTGAATAGCGAGATAGTGCCGATGTGCTTCTGTGCGGTAAGGTCAAAAACCTCCACCGTCTTTTGATCTTCCGCTGCTACATAAAGCCGTTGACGGGCTAAATCGATGGCAAGGTGATCGAACTCACCCGCAACCCCTTCCACCAGCATGGCGCCTGTCTTCTGCAAGACGGGCATCTCGGCCGGCAACTGTTGGACGCAGAAGAGGATGTAAGTAAGGGAATAGCAATAAGTTAGACTTTTCACGTATATAGTCCTGGCCGGTTAAAATCTAGTAGTTCACACGCAGGGCAAACTGAAACTGGCGCGGCGTGCCGCTTCCGGTTGCTCCGTCGTTGACGGTGGTGGTGATGCGGCCGAAACTGCCGCTGGAGATATTGCCGTTGGGATTTCCGAACTGAGCGCGGTTGAATACGTTGAAGGCTTCGGCGCGAAAATCCATGGAGAAGCGCTCAGTGATACGGAATCTTTTCGTTAAGCCAAGATCAGCCTGCCAAAGCGACGGACCGCGTACCAAATTGCGGCCGGCATTTCCAATCGTGCCGTTGGCGGGCGAAGAAAAGGCTGCCGCATTGATCCAGTTGCCCACAGTCTGACTGGGTGGGACAACGGAAACGCCGGCTACAAGATCCGGACGCTGGGGCGAAAAATTGTTTCCATCCGGCACACTGGCCCCCGGGCGCGCCAAGGTCACGTTAACGGGTAGTCCAGAGCGAGCAATTCCAATCGCGCTCAAAGACCAGCCTCCCGCAAGCAGGTCGGCGACCCTTCCTTGATTCAGATATCTGCGGCTTTTGCCAAAGGGTAGTTCCCAGACATTGTTCATGGAAAACGAGTGGCGGACGTCCTGGTCGCTGCTTGCTCTCTCGCAGGTCCGGCACGCCACATTTTGCGGATAATCCGCTTCGCCGCCCCCCACAGAGCCGTCATTAATCGAATGCGACCACATATAGTTTGCGGTAAACAGCCAACCGGAGCGGAATTGACGCTGCAGGGAACTCTGCCAGCCGTGAAAAGTAGAGTTGTCGTTGGCGTCCTTGCTGTCGATGATGCCGAAGCCGGGAAACTGGCGCTGACCAGTTATGGGGTCGATGACATTGACAAACGTCCTGGTGAATTGGTGATAGCCGTGGCTGCTAATGTAGCCTGTGTCCAAAATAAACCCGGCAAAGAGCGACGTTTGTATTTGAAGACCCCACTGGTCCACGGTTGGGTTCTGCCGGCGGCGCTGTTGTGCGCGCGGCGTTGAATCCTGAATAACGGCGAGCGGGAACAGTGACTCGGCAGGAAAGCTGAGGCCCGGAAAAGCGAGGCTATTCAGAGTGAACCGCTGCTGCAGATTCTCATTGGCGTTACTGAGATCGGAAAGTTGTCCTTCGCCCTGATAAAGCCCCCAACCCGCGCGGATGACGCTCCTCCCACCCAAATACCGTGGCGACCAGGCGAGACCAACGCGAGGTTCGAAGCCGTTATAAATCGGTTCCCAGAACTGCGCCCCAAGCTTGCAATATCCGCCGCAGGTTTGTGGATCGAACGGGCGGTCGCGTCCGTAGATTTCCTCAAATGGGCTGAAATATTCATACCGCAAACCAATGTTAAGTGTTAATTCCGGGCGTGCCTTCCACTGGTCCTGAACGTAACCGAAGTAGTTGGTTTTATCCAGCCCGTGCATCGGAATCCCGGAGGCTACGTTTACCGTGTCCAACTGGTTTCGGGCGAACGCATCCAGGCTGATATAGCTCAGCGACTGACTGGGAGCATTATCTTGATTGAACAAGACCCTTCGCACTTCAACGCCGGCTTTGATCGTGTGCTGGCCCGTTGTCAGATTCCAATTATCGAGCGCCGAGTACGAAGTCGGAGTCGACACGGATTGTCTAGCCTGGCCAAGGGAACTGAAACCGGCTACCGAAAGCGATTCATTCAGATGCGACACGTTGAACAGGCGGCTATCGATCACCGTCTTTGCCTTAATCCGGTTGAAGCCGAGCTGTGCCTCATTGAACATCGAGGGCGAAAAGATGTGCAGCAGCTGCACCGTGCCGCTCATCGGGTAAGACGGGACCTGCGCAATGTCCAGCAGATTTCCGCTTGGCGCCGTTTGCAGCGCACTGTCGATGTTATAGCGGGCAAATAAGCTGGTCGCGTCGGAAAACCTGTGGTCGATTCGAATCAGTCCGGAGTCTTCATCGCTCGTATTTCTGCCAGGCGCTGTTCGCTGCGAGATGTCCGCACTAACCGATGAAGTGCCCGCGGGATACGCGGCCAGTAAGGGCGCCAGCACAGGAGACGTAGCCAGAGCCCGGGCGCGAAAGGAATCACTCGGGACAAAGCCAATTAAAGTCAGTCCGAGACGCTGACGTAGTCCCTCGTAGGCGGCATAGAAAAACGTTCGGTTATGGATAATTGGGCCGCCCAGAGTGCCGCCATACTGATTCAAGCGAAGCGGTGGCAAGGTGGAGGGATCGAACGGCGTACGCGCATCCAGCCTATCGTTTCGGATGTACTCGAAGGCGGAACCGTGAAAATCATTGGAGCCGGATTTCGAAATCACTTCAGCCTGCCCCCCCGGCGCTCCCCCTTTCTCCGCAGAGTAGAGGAGAGAGTCGACACGGAACTCGGCAATTGCTTCGGTCGAGATCTGGAGACGGACGCTGTTTACCTGGCTCTGATGCTGAATGCCCGTCGCGTCGACACCATCGAAGCGGAAATTATTGTCGTCATTCGCGCGACCCGCAAACCGGACCGTCTGCTGATTTGCGCCACCGCTATCGATCGCCCCGGGAACCAGCGCGAGAAGAGCCGTCCAGTTGCGCCCGTTGATGGGAAGGTTTGCAACTTCGCGGCCGACAATGACGCCGCCTACATCGGCATTGCTTTTAGCCAAAGGCGCCGCTGCATCCTCTACGGTCATCTGCTGTACGCTGGTGAGCACTTGGAGTTGTGTATTCACTGTTCGGATCTGGCCAACTACCAGCTGCACGGAGTTGAATTTTGCCGTCTGGAATCCGTCTTTACGAACGGTGATGTCGTAAACACCTACGGGCAGCCCGCCAATGGTGTAAGAGCCGGCGTCGTTCGAAGTAGCTTTGCGTAGAAAGCCGTTTACCGCACTGGCGACTTCAACGACAGCGCCAGGAACACCAGCTTGGCTTGAATCCGTGATCAACCCTGTCAGGACGGCTTTATCTTCCTGTGCAAAGGCACTCGCAACGCAAAACAATAGCGCGGATAAGGTGGTGAGAGTTACTGGTTTCATTAAGGTCGAAAGGTCAAGGACGTTCTTAACTCTACAACCCGTCTTATGAACCCCCAATTACGGATGAATCACAATAATGTTGCAACGGATCAGTCAGTATGGAAACTTACCGCGGCAGTGAAGAAGTCGCCGTCGCGCCTCTTCCAGCCCTCCAGCGGAAAGATCCGATTTGACAGAGCCGCTCCCATCCCTCAAGGCGCGTTTTCCATCGATACAATAAGGGTATGCAAAGCAAAAGTCCCATGG
>JAOAPQ010000445.1 GCA_025462965.1 Bryobacterales bacterium | reverse complement strand
CGAGCCTGCGCAAGCGCCGCGCTCTGCGCCTCGTGAACAATATCGAAGACCTTCTTCATCTTGTCCGACGGCTTCCCAAGAACGAACGTCCGGCTGATATCCGACTGATAGCCCTCCACCCGGCACCCATCGTCAATCAGGATCACCGTGCCTTCGCGAATCACCTGCGGCTGGATGGAGCCATGCGGCAGCGCCGTATATTCCCCCACCTGCACGCTGGCGAAACCCGGGAAACCGAGTTGGTCGTATGCCGCTGCAATCAGATCCGCGACCGTCCGCTGAGTCATGCCTTCCTTCAAGGATTTCCACGCCGCTTCGTAAGCCTGCAGCGTGATGCTGGAAGCGAGGCGCAGAAGATCCATCTCATGCGCACTCTTGATGGCCCGGCAGCCTTGCGTCACCGGCGTGGCGCTGGCAATCTTCACCGTGGGCGCCGCTTTGGCAATCCCATCCGCGAAGACGAACTTCACGGTTTCTTCAATCCCGATCTGGCCCGTCAGAAGCCCGCGTTCCTTTAGCGACACCGCCACCAGCGCATACGGGCTCTCATCCTCCTGCCACGTGAAAACCTGCGCGTGCTGATGCCCGTTCGCGCGGTCTATCTGCTCGCGCGCCCGCTCCTCTTCGAAATGGGGCGCGACATAGAAAGGCTCGCCGCGCGCCGGAATCACCAATACAAACAGGCGTTCACTGTTGCCCCAACGCACTCCCGCGAAGTATTCGAGCGTGGTTCCGCCCGCGATGCAGATGGAGTTCAACTTCTGCTCGCGCATGAGCTGCTGCGCTCGTTCGACGCGTCCGCGCCGCTCCTCAGGAGTGATCGGGCGTGCCTCCGAACGGCGCGATTTGAGCTGTCCGACGGGAGAATCGGGCGAGGGGCGCGCGCTCGAGATGGTCCGCGCAGCTTGCGGCGCGAAACCGGCCTGCAGCAGGAACGATCGGCGGGTGGGCATGAGATAGTGTACTTCGGTTCGCTAAAATCGAAACTGGTGCAGTTTCCCCCTCAGTTCCAAATCGGCAAGGTTCCCATTGAGCCCGCCACCGTTCTCGCGCCCATGGCCGGCGTTACGGACACCGTCTTTCGACGCTTCATTCGCAACCTGGGCGGCTGCGGCCTCATCATGACGGAGTTCACCAGTTCGCATGGCGTGAGCGCGTCGTTGCGGTCGAGCAAGCCCACCCGCACGCTGAAATATCTGGTATTCGAACCGGAAGAACATCCCATTTCCGCCCAACTTTTCGGCGCCGATCCCGAAGTGATGGCAGACGCGGCGCGGGTTTGCCAGGACCTCGGCTTCGACATCCTGGACATCAATTTCGGATGCCCGGTGAACAAGGTAGTGAAGTGCAACGGTGGCTCCGGCCTCCTTCGCGATCTGCCGCTAGTGGAAAAACTGCTCAAGACCGTGCGCGCGGCCATCCAGATTCCGTTTACCATGAAGTTCCGCGCCGGCTGGAGCGATCGGGACCTGGTCACGGTCCAGATGGCGCGCCTCGCCGAGGACTGCGGTTTGCAGGCGGTTGCTCTCCATCCGCGGACGCGCGAGCAGGGGTACAGCGGGAAGGCCGACTGGACCCGCATAGCCGAGGTGAAAGCCGCGGTAAAGATCCCGGTAATTGGGAATGGAGATATCGTCACCCCGGAAGACGCGGTGCGGATGGTACAAGAGACCGGATGCGACGCGGTGATGGTGGGCCGGACGGCATCCTCGAATCCGTGGATTTTTCGGCAAATATCCCAATATCTCGAGACCGGTCGCTACGATCACCCGACAGAGCGGGACCGTTACGACATGATGCGAACGTATTACCAGATGCTGATCGACCGCGACGAGCGTGACACAGTCGGAAAAATGAAACAGTTCGCCACATATTTCACCCATGGGGTCGCACATGGCTCACGCCTGCGCGGCGAGATTTACCACGTACACGAGCCTCGGGAGATTCTCGACAAGGTCGATGCGTTCTTCGCGGAGGCCGTACCGGCTTGAAAAGCATTCAATTGATTACTGACGGCGCGTGTTTAGGGAATCCGGGACCGGGCGGATGGGCCTCCATCCTGAAGTACGGCACGCAAGTACGCGAACTGTACGGGTGCGAAGCGCACACCACGAATAACCGGATGGAGCTCACGGCCGCCATCGAAGGTTTGCGGGCATTGAAGGAGCCATGCGAGGTGGAGGTGATCACCGATTCGGAATACGTGAAGAACGGCATCACTTCCTGGATGGCCGGCTGGAAGCGCAAAGGCTGGATAACCGCGGCGAAGAAGCCGGTAGTGAACCGCGATCTTTGGGAGCAGTTGGACGAACAGGTGGCCCGGCATCGGGCCCGATGGGTTTGGACCAAGGGCCATGCGGCGCACACCGATAACAATCGTGCGGACGAGCTGGCGGCCCGAGCTGCCCGTGAGCAGCGGCGATCCTGAGTGACGATACAATCGGCTTATGCCGAATGAAATCTATGCGCTATTCGATACGACCGAAGGAAAGTTCAAGGCGAAACTCTACGCCGAGGAGGCGCCGAAAACAGTTGAGAACTTCGTTTCGCTAGCAGAAGGTGCAAAGACGGGGAAGCCTTTTTACGACAATTTGATTTTTCACCGGGTGATTCCGGATTTCATGATCCAGGGAGGATGCCCGGAAGGTTCCGGACGCGGGGGACCCGGGTACAAGTTCGCGGACGAGTTCCACCCCTCGCTGAAGCACTCGAAGAAGGGCCTCCTTTCGATGGCCAACTCCGGTCCGAACACGAATGGCAGCCAGTTCTTTGTGACGGTCGCGGCGACCCCGTGGCTGGATAACAAGCATTCGATTTTTGGGGAAGTGGTGGAGGGGTACGACGTAGTAGATAAGATTTCCAAGGCCCCCCGCGATTCGCAGGATCGCCCGAGAAAGGAAGTCAAAGTGAACTCTGTGAGGATCGAGAGAGCTTAGCCTGGCTGGTCTGGCCATTTTTGGCGGTACGTTCGATCCCATTCACAACGCTCACTTGAGCGTCGCTCGCGCGGCGGCGGATCGCTTCGATCTGGAGCGTGTGATTTTCATCCCGTCGTCGCGTCCTCCGCACCGGCGCGAGGGTACTTTCGCAAGTTATGAAGATCGGTTCCGGATGGTGTCGCTGGCGTGCGCGGAAGACAGCCGCTTCGAAGCTTCGCGCCTGGAAGCGGGTCCTGGCGTCAGCTATTCCATCGATACCGTAGAGCGGCTGAAAGCACGGCCGTTATATTTCCTGATCGGCGCCGATGCGTTTGCCGACCTTCGGAGTTGGCACCGTTGGGAGGACTTGGTGAAGGCAGTTTCGTTCATAGTCGTCAGCCGGCCGGGCGCACGCTATGATATTCCCCCTGGAGCTCACGTCGAGCGGTTGGAAGACGTGAGTCTCGCAATTTCTTCGTCAGAAATTCGCCAGGAACTTGCAGCGGGAAGCGCGAGCCCCAACGTCCCCCCGGCGGTGGCGCAATACATCCGCGACCATAAACTCTACGGGGACACGCGGCGATAGCTGCGTTTCGGGGCAATCTGCGTTGATCGGCGGCCATTCACGCCTTTTCCCCGTAAATCTCCCCAATCCTCCCATCACCTTACCGCTGAACCCGGCGCCAGCCCCGGACACGCGGCGATAGCCGCGTTCTCCCCGATCACACGGTTTCCCCCAAAATCTCCCCAATCTTCCCATCACCTTACCCCAAACCCCACCCGAATACCCGAAAACGTCCCCTACACAGAAACCCCAAAGATCACTAAAACCTGGCACCGTCAAACCGAAGAAACCGGCCAAACCATTTAGGCCTTCAAA
>JAOAPQ010000447.1 GCA_025462965.1 Bryobacterales bacterium | reverse complement strand
GCGAATGGCGCGGAATTTTCGTTCCTGGTGCTTCCGGTGGTGGCTCCGGAAGACGGTTCCAGCTTGCTGCAGGAAATCGGCTCGGAGATGGGCGTTCCGGTCCTGGTACCGGCGAAGCCCGCCGAATTCCCGAAGGAACTGTTTCGCGACGGGTTTCATTTGAGCGTGAAAGGGGCGGAGCGGTTTACCCCGAAGCTGGCTGAAGCGCTGATGAACTCGGTTGCACGTTAATTGGGTGACTCACCAGCCGATTCTGGCAGTGCTAGTCGGCCGAATGGTCCCGATCCCGTCGAAGAAAGCGAAGGGTGCCACCCGCCAAGAGAGCGTAAACCGCTGCATTCGCAGCGATTCCCAAAATGTAAACAGCCAAATACATCGAGCGGACCCGTCCAAGCGGCCCGTTTAGAACCCAACTGAGAGGCGATACCGGGGGCGACAAAACCCAAACAAGCACTGGTTCTCGCTGAACGAACATGGACAGAAACGCTTGGTAGGCCCCAAGTAGAGCGGCGGCGCACCCGACCAGCAATTCTGCGAACGTCATGGTGAGTCAGGTATATCAACGCCCTTAGTTCGCGCCCGGCGGAGAGAGGAATCCGAATGCTTCAGCTGCCACACGTTCACCGCTTTCTTCCAAGTAGGGTTCGTAGGAACTGGTCGCGCCGCGTTCAAACTCGTAGCGGATGCGCTCGGGGTCGCGGGCGCGGAGGGCGGCGATCAACGGTTCGTGCGCCTCCACCACAGTCGTCAAGCGCTGCAGGCCGTTGCTCCGCATGATGCTGATAAAAGCGAAGAGGGGCACCGTGACCAGCTCCAGAAGCCGGCACAACATCTCATTGCCGGAACACTGCCAGACGTAGCGGTGAAAATCCAGGTCCGCCTGGGCGGCTTCGTAATAGCGGTCCGAACCGATCGCCTCACCCAGCACTTTGAGACGACGCTCCAGCTCGGCAAAATCGGACTCCCTCATTCGCGCCGCCGCGGCTTCGGCAGCCTTCTTTTCCAGCAGTGCGCGCAGACCGACGCGCTCTCTCACGTCGGTTGGTGAAAGCCTGGTGACGGTAGCGCCGATGTTCGGCTTGCGGGTAACCAGTCCGGCATGTTCGAGCCGCTGCAGCGCGTCGCGAACCGTGGCCTGGCTGACGGCCCACTCACGCGCCAAAGTCAGTTCGCGCAGCGGGGTGCCCGGCGGGAGCCGGCCCTGAAAAATAGCCTGCCGGAGTTTCATAACGGCCTCTGAAACTCGCGAGGAGGATTCGGGGGCTTTGGACACAATACCCGAAGCGTAGCACATATAAAGATTGACAGAGCCCATGATCGATCATATTATCGATAATATTATCGAGCGAACATCACTGTCCGTTTTCGCGCCCGGAAAAAAGGAGTTGCCCATGTCGGCCTTGCGAACGAAATCCCTTCTGAACACACTTTGCGGAGTCTTTCTCATCACGTTATGCGCGAGTCCGGCCCGCGCCCAGATCGGTGGGGGTTCCATCGTTGGCACGGTGCGGGACCCAACCGGTGCAATGGTGGCGGGCGTACGAATCGAAAGCCATAACCAGGAGACCAACGAGACGCAGCAGGCCATCACCAACGGCGAAGGTTACTATGAGTTCCCGCTGCTGCCGGCCGGTCACTATCGTCTGGAAGCGGAGGCCACCGGCTTTGACCGGCTGCGCGGGGCAGTCTTCGAGCTCTTCACCGGCACGCGTCCGCGCATCGATCTGCAACTGCAGGTGGGTGCGGTCAACCAGACGGTGGAGGTGAGCGCGGCGGCGCCGCTCATCAACACAACCACGACGGATCTTGGGGTGGTGATGACGCGCGCCCGGACCGATGAACTGCCTTTGAACGGACGCAACTTCCAGGAACTGGTGGGATTGCAGGCCGGCGTCGTGAATGCGCCGGCAAGCGGGGCCGGCGGGCGAGGAGGCGTCTCGTTCCACGGCTCGGCGGCGCTCGGGACGAACTTCCTGCTGGATGGCGTGGATATGAGCTTTGGCGAAGTGAATGGCGCCGCGGGTTTTCAATCCGCCGGCGGCGGCAGCGTTCTGATCAACACGATCAGCGTGGAGGCGGTGGAAGAGTTCAAGTCGACGGCAAGCGCTACTTCGGCCGAGTATGGCCGCGCGGGCGGTGGCGTGGTCAACATCACCACGCGATCCGGTACGAACACCTTCCACGGCACTCTGTTCGAGTTCTTCCGCAACGACAAACTGAACGCGAACGATTTCTTCTCGAATAAAGCGGGCCTGGTGAGGCCGCCACTCCGATGGAACCAGTTCGGAGGCAACCTGGGCGGGCCGGTCGTGAGGAATCGCCTCTTCTTTTTCTTCAACTACGAGGGCGCACAGGTGAAGCGGCAGAGCCAGGTGACGGGCAACGTCGTAACCCCGGCGCTCCTGGCCCTGGTATCGCCCGCCATCCGCAGTGCGTTGACCACTTTTCTTCCGTCAACTTACGTGGCGACGTCGAACCCCTACATCGGACTGCACACGCGGAACGGTCAGCAGGTGAACAGTGAGGACACTTATCTCACCAGAGTGGATTGGCTGCTCGGCAAACAGCGGCTGGCGGCCCGTTACAGTTACAACGACCAGACCTACACTGCACCGAGCCTCGCACCCACGATCCCGACGGTGTATCCGCTCCGGTATAACAATGCGGTGCTGGAGCATACCTACAGCCTGGGCGCATCGGCGTTCAACGAAATTCGCGCAGGCTTTAACCGCGTGGACCTGAACCGGAATCCTGCCAACAGCGATTCGATTCCGGCGTGGATCAACGTCCAGGGAGTCAACGCCTCGCAATCGAGTTTCATTCATTTCATCCCGACCACTTACTCGCTCGCGGATAACTTCACCAAGATCATCGGCGCTCATTCGCTCAAGATGGGTTTTGAGATTCGGGAAGTGCGTAGCGTGCGCGTGCAGGGCGGAAAGCCAACTTACACTTACAACACTTTCAGCGACCTGATCAATCAAACGCCCGCCTCGGTACAGTTACTGTTCGGCGGCAGCAAAGGGCTGCGGACACGCAACAGCGGCTACTACTTCCAGGACGATTGGCGCGTCACAAGCGATTTCCAACTCAATCTGGGCCTGCGCTATGAATACTCGCCTCCCTTGCGGGGCGGTTTCAACGTCAACAGCTCGAATCCGTTCGGGCCGTTCAACGCACCGCAGGAGCCCATGTTTGCGGCCGATCGAAACGATTTCGGCCCCCACGCGGGGCTCGTGTGGTCGCCCGGAGGCAGCAAGCGCACCGTGATCCGCTCGGGCGGCGCGATCAACTTCATCATGCCGCAGGCCATCTATTACTACGACATGGCATATGTCAATCCGGCGCTCTCCTTTGTGAGTACGTTCAGCGCGGCTGATGTACCCGCGCAATATCTCACGTACCCGGCCGCGGTCGCATTCCAGAATGTGCTGCAGGCGAATCCTTCGCAGTTACCGCCGGGCTTTCGTCTCTCGCGCAGCATTGCCGATTACAACCGCCGCGACACATATGTGGGGTCGTGGAACTTCACGGTCCAGCATCAACTGACATCGGACCTGGCCTTCCAGGCCGCATACGTGGGGCAGCGGACAGTGAAGCTGATCTCGGTCCGGCCGCTGAATCTGGTCGATCCCGCGACGGGCGCGCGCCCCGTGCCGAGTCTGGGGCAGATCAACTTCGAAGAGAATGCGGCGAACATCAGCTATCACGCGCTCGAGCTTTCGTTAAACCAGCGGGCGTGGCACGGGCTGAACTATGATGCTTACTTCACGTGGGCGAAATCGATCGGTTACTACACGCCGGACGATACGATTACATTCACTGGAAGCGGACTTCAGGATCCGAACAATATCGCGGGTTCAAACGGTCCGGTGGAAGGGCTTCCTTCACTCAACTTCCGCGGAGTGGCGAGCTACGCGGTACCCGGCGGAACCAAATTTCAGAACCGGATTGTGCGAGGGATGCTGAGCGGGTGGACGCTGCGGGGCATCTTCGGGTGGCGGTCCGGCATTCCTTTGAATGTGGTTTCCGGCAACGACTATTACGGCAACGGACGAAGCGCGGGACAGCGCCCGGATGTGGTGGCGGGTGTCGATCCTTACATCGAGACGCTGGGTAATCAAACGTGGTTGAATCCAGCGGCATTCAGCGTGGCCGCAGTGGCGGCGCAGAAGAGATTCGGCAACCTGGGCTTCGACGCTCTCACCGGACCCCACGCCTTCACGCTCGATGCCGGTCTGCATAAGACGTTTCCGATCACCGAGCGGCAGAAGCTCACATTCCGGCTCGAAGCATTCAATGCGTTGAATCACCCCGTCTTTGCGAGCCCGATTTCGGCGTTGAACAATCCGAACTTCGGAAAAATTACGGGCGTCGGTTCGCCGCGGCTCTACCAGGTGGCATTGAAATATGTTTTCTAAGCTCGCGTTTGTGATTCTATCGGGCCTGCTGGCCTGCCCCGCCGCTGCGGCTGCGCCTTCGTTTCAGGCCACGCGGCTCTTCGAAGGCGAGAGCGGCGGCTACAAGATATACCGCATCCCCGGCATCGTGGTGACGAAGAAGGGCACGATCCTGGCCTATACGGAAGCGCGCCGCAACGGGAGCGGAGACTGGGACACCATCGATATCGTGATGCGGCGCAGCACCGACGGCGGCGCGACCTTCTTGCCGCAGCAGGTAATTGCGCACGCGCCGGGCAGAATCGAGCGCAGCCCGGTGGCGGTTGAGCGCAAGCAAGGTAAGCCCGGCGACATCACCTACAACAACCCCGTAGCGATTGCCGATCGCGATGGCTCCGTGCACTTTCTATTCTGCCTGGAATACATGCGCGCGTTTTACATGCGGAGCGACGACGATGGCCAGACCTTTTCCGTGCCGGTCGAGATTACATCCGAATTTGATGCATTCCGTCCCGAATACGCCTGGCGCGTGCTGGCTACCGGTCCCGGCCACGGCATTCAACTTGTAAACGGAAGGCTGGTGGTTCCCATCTGGCTCGCGCTCGGCACGGGCGGCAACGGTCACCATCCTTCCGTAAACGGCACGATTTACAGTGACGATCACGGAGCCACTTGGCACCGGGGCGAGATCGCGGTGCCAGGCACGCCGGAGTTTCCGGATGCGAACGAGACCACGGCGGCGCAGCTGGCCGATGGTTCGGTCATGCTGAACGTGCGAACCGAGGCGAAGGAGAACCGGCGCACAGTGGTGACGAGTAACGACGGAGCGACGCATTGGAGCCGCCCGCATCTCCAGGAGGAGCTGCCGGACCCCGTCTGTTTTGCCAGCCTCGTCCGGCTCTCGACCAGGAAGAGCGGAGGCAGGAATCGGTTGCTGTTCGTGAATCCCGATAACATCGTGCGCGCCGACGGCAAAGACTCGCGGAGCAAGGACCGGGTCAATCTCACGGTGCGGCTCAGTTACGACGAAGGCGCACACTGGACCGTGAAGCGCACCATCGAGCCGGGCGCCACAGGTTACGCCGATGTCGCCGTCATGCCCGACGGAACTATCCTGTGCCTGTATGAGGTGGTGGCGGCCCCGGCGGGCGGCGCGCCGCGGCATGATGAGATGCTGGGGCGGTTCAACCTGGAGTGGCTGACCGAAGGCAAGGATTCCCTAAACAAGAAAGGAAAAAAGTGAGTCTGATCGAGTATCTGAAGTCCATCGATTCGCCGACGTTGATCAACGTGATCGAAACTCTTCATCTGCGTCCCAATGAAAGGGGCTTCACGCCGGTGGGCGTGCGCTGCCTGTTCCCGGAGATGGGACGAATGTGCGGCTATGCGGTAACGGCGCAGGTGGAGACGGTGACACAAATGGAGCCGTTCCATTTGGAGACCTTCGTGGAACTGTATCGCTCTTTAGAACAGGCTCCCAAGCCGGCGGTAATCGTGCTGCAGGAGGTCGGCGGGTTTCGTGAATATGCAGCGCATTGCGGCGAGGTGATGAGCACGTTTTTCACACGGCTCGGCGCGGTGGGGCTGGTGAGCGACTGCGCGGTCCGCGATCTGCCGGAGGTGCGCCAGTTGGGATTTCACTACTTCGCGCTCGGTTCGGTGGCGAGCCATGCCAACTTCCGCATTGCACGCGTAGGCGTTCCAGTCCAGATTCACGGCATGGCGGTGAATCCGGGGGATGTGATTCACGCCGATGAAAACGGAGTGATTACGGTTCCGGCGGCGCCCCTCGAAACGATTCGCGCCGCCGTCGAATCGGTACGCCAGAAGGAGAAGAAGGTGCTGGACTTCGTTCGCAGTGAGAAATTCAGTCTGGATGGCTTTCGGGAGCTGGTCGTCGAATGAGGCAACCTCTGGGAGGGATTCTTCCGGCGCTGGTCACGCCGCTGCATCGCGATGAAACGTTGAACGGCCGCGCGCTGGAAAAGCTGCTGGAGCGTGTGTATTCGGCCGGAGTGGATGGCGTATACGTTTGCGGCAGCACAGGCGAAGGAATGGTTCTGCCCGCATCGGAACGGCGGAAGATTGTGGAGATTGCGGTCCGCAATTCGCTCGCGGGCAAGCACGTGGTGGTGCACGTGGGCGCATGGTCTTTCCCGGAGTCGCGGGATCTGGCGCGGCATGCCGAACAGGCGGGGGCATCGGCGATCAGTGCTTTGCCACCGGCGGGAGCAAGCTTTCCGGAACTGCTCGAACACTACCGCGCGCTGGCGGCGGTGACATCGCTTCCTTTTCTGGCTTATTACTTCCCGGGGGCAAGCGGCGGTTCGCTTTCGCTGGCCCAGCTCGAAGAAATCTGCGCAGTGCCGGGGATCATCGGGCTGAAGTTTACCGATTACGATCTGTACACGATGTCGCTCCTGGTGCGCGGGGGAAACGTGATGTTCAACGGCCGCGACGAAGTTCTCGCGGCAGGTCTGCTTCTCGGTGCGAGTGGAGGTATCGGCAGCATCTACAACGTGACGCCCGCTTGGTTCGTGGAGTTGTACGGCCATGCGCGCGCGGGCCGCTGGGCGGAGGCGCGCGCTACGCAGGATCGCATCAACGATTTGATCCGCGTGCTGCTGCGTTTCCCTTTCATGCCCGCGCTGAAACGGGTGATGACGTGGGAGGGAATCGAATGCGGTGAAGCGCTCCGCCCGCGCGTGAGTCTCACGGCGGATCAGGAAGCGGAATTGCGGAGATGTCTCGAGCCGCTCGCCGCGCTTGCGCCGGCATGAAACGCTGGACCATGACCGCCAATCTCTTCCTTGCGGCAATGCAGGCTGGTCAATGGTCCGGTCTCCCCGCGCTTCCAGTTGCCACCAGCGGGCAGTTTGCGGGCGTGAGCCACGGGGCGCTGATTGTGCTGGGAGGCAGCAACTTCGAAAAACCTCCGTATGACGGCGGCGTGAAACAATGGCTCGATACGATCTTCGTTCTCGAGCCCGGCGCCTCGCGTTGGCAAACATTCCG
>JAOAPQ010000442.1 GCA_025462965.1 Bryobacterales bacterium | reverse complement strand
GAGAAGCTCTAGAACGGCTAAAAAGAAAGGCGGGCTGCTCAGGATTCTTGTGAGCAGCCCGCCTTTCTTGTCAGAGGAATGATTGCTTAGAATTGCGGCGGTGTGGTTCCTGCGCCGGTTCCGGTGGAGCCGGAACTCGTCCCGCTGCTATCTGTGTCCTTCTTGTGTTTCTTGCCGGACTTCTTTCCGGATTTCGAGCTGCCGCTGTCCGATCCGGAGGAACCGGTGTCCGTACCCGAGCCGCTCGAAGAACCGCTCGAAGAACCGCTCGAAGAACCCGAACCGCTAGAGCCGGTGCCGCTTCCGGTCCCGGTACCCGAGCCAGTCCCAGTCTGGGCGAACGTGAGCGGCATCAGGGCCGCAGTTAATACGAGTGCCAAAAAGGTTGTTTTTTTCATCATCTGTTGTCCTTAGCGGGATGCGTCCCGCCTACCTTGATTTTCAGGCTTCACGCCGATCTCCCGCCAGGGCTAAACCGCACAAACAGCGCCCATCGGTCGAAACATTTACGATATGAAGAGTTAATTATCTTTAATCCGGGCTTCGAATTAACGAAATGGAAGGGCGAGAATATAACTAACAGCCAATTCCGGCGCCCCCGCCCGGCGGTTTCGGCTAAACTGAGTCACTGGAACGTTAACTATTCATGTCAACAAGGATGAAGGACATCGCGCGGGACCTGAACGTCTCCGTCGTCACCGTATCAAAGGTCCTCCGCAACCACAGTGACATCAGCGCGGCCACCCGTGAGCGCGTACTCCAGCGCATGAAGGAGCTCAACTACCGCCCGAACCTGGCGGCGCGGACGCTAGTCACGGGACGCACTTACATGATCGGCCTCGTCGTTCCTGGCCTCATGCACCCGTTCTTTGTGGAAGTGGCCAAGGCGCTCTCGCGCGAGATCCGGCCGAAAGGTTATAGCCTGGTCATTTCTTCCTCGGAGGAAGATCCCGAACTGGAGAAACAGGAGATCGATCTGCTGCTCTCGCGTCAGGTGGACGCGCTCATCGTCGCCTCCGCGCAATCCACCACCGAGAGCTTTCGTGAGATCGAATCGCGAAAGATTCCCTATGTTCTGATCGACCGGCGCCTGCCCGATTTGAAGGCGAACTTCATCGGCGTGGATGACGAACAGGTGGGCTTTCTCGCGACGCAGCATCTGATCCAGTCGGGCTATAGCCGCATCGCGCACATCCGCGGACCCGAGCTAAGTACGGGAATCGCGCGCTTCAAGGGTTATTGCAATGCGCTCGAACAATCGCGCCGTTCAGTAGCGCCGGAATACGTCGTCGCCGAAACCGCGATCGACGATAGCGGCGAGCGCAGCGGCTTCGATGCCATGCAGCAATTGCTCGGGCGCAACCCGCGACCGGATGCGGTGTTCTGCTTCAACGATCCCGTCGCCATCGGCGCCATGAAGGCGATCCTGGCTGCCGGTCTGCGCATTCCCGAAGATGTCGCGCTGATCGGGGCGGGGAACATCCTCCATTCCGATCTTTTGCGCGTAGGGCTTTCCACCGTGGACCAGGCCACCGCGGATATCGGAGAACGCGCCGCGAAACTGGCTCTGAAGCTGATCGAAGCCAAAGCGTACGGCCGGCCAAAAACGGTGCTGCTGCCGCCCTCCCTGGTCATCCGCGAATCCACGCGAAAATCATGAGACTCTTCGCCGCTCTGTTCGTGGCCGCGGCCGCGCTGCACGCCGCCGCGCCGTCCATGACCCTCTGGTACCGCCAGCCCGCCGCGAAGTGGGTGGAAGCCATGCCCCTCGGCAACGGACGCCTCGGCGCAACGGTCTTCGGCGGCATCGCGGCCGAGCATCTCCAATTGAACGAAGGCACCGTCTGGGCGGGTCGCCAACTCGACCGCAACAATCCGGAAGCATACAAAAGCCTCCCTGAAATCCGGCGGCTCCTGTTCGCGGGCAAGGTCCTGGAAGCTCAGGCCATCGCGGACAAGACCATGATCGGCATTCCCCGGCGTCTGCCGCCGTATCAATCGCTCGGCGATCTCACGCTCACCTTCAGCGGACAGGCCGACGCCGCCGGTTACCGGCGCGAACTGGATCTCGAGACCGGCATCGCCCGCGTCACTTACACCTCGGGCGGCGCGCACTTCACGCGCGAGTACTTCTCGTCTGCGCCGGATCAGGTGATCGTCATGCGGCTCACGTGCGACCGGCCCGGCGGCATTTCATTCGTCGCCAACATGACCCGCCAGCAGGACAGCCAAATCGCCGCCGCGTCGCCGGGCGACCTTCTCCTCACCGGCCAGGCGATCGCCCGCGACGCCCGTCACGAAGGATGGGGCGATAAGGGCGGCGCTCGCTTCCGCGCCGATCTGCGCGCGTTTCCCGAAGGCGGAACGGTTACCGCCATGGGCGATCGACTGACCGTTGAACACGCCAACTCGGTCACACTGCTGCTCGCCGCGGCGACGGATGCGTTCGGCGGCAATCCCGCGGACGCCTGCGAAAAATATCTCTCCTCCGCGAAGAAGCCTTTTGCCGATCTCCGTGCGGCCCACATCGCGGATCACCAAAAGCTCTTCCGCCGAATGGAGTTCGTCCTGGACGCGCCCTCCGGACCGGACCTTCCTACTGACGAGCGTCTGAAGCGCGTCCAGGCCGGCGCTACCGACCTGCAGTTGGAGATGCAGTACTTCCAGTTCGGGCGCTATCTACTGATCGCCGGCAGCCGCCCCGGAGGCCTCCCCGCAACCCTGCAAGGGCTGTGGAACGACAGCATGGAGCCATCCTGGGACAGCAAGTACACCATCAATATCAACACGGAGATGAACTACTGGCCGGCCGAGGTCTGCAACCTCTCCGAAACGCATCTGCCGCTCTTCGATTTGCTCGAACGCACGCGTGAATCCGGCCGCCGCACGGCGAGGGAGATGTATGGCGCCGGCGGGTTCGTGATTCACCACAACACCGATATCTGGGCGCACACGGAGCCGCTCGATGGGGTCGGGTCGGGCATCTGGCCCATGGGAGCCGCATGGCTGAGCCTGCACATGTGGGAGCATTACGATTTCGGCCGCGACAAAGCGTTTCTGCGCGATCGCGCTTATGCCGTGATGAAGGAGGCCACGCAGTTCTTTCTCGACTACATGGTGGACGACGGGCAGGGCCATCTGCTCACCGGCCCTTCCATCTCGCCCGAAAATTCCTTCAAGGTCGAAGGCAAGACAGCCAAGCTCACGATGGGTCCCTACATGGATACAGAGATCGCCCGCGATCTCTTCAGCCGCGTGATTCAGGCTAGTGAACTGCTGGGCATTGACGCGGACTTCCGCGCTAAGGTCACCACCGCGCGCGCGAAGTTGATGCCGTTCAAAATCGGCAAATACGGCCAGTTGCAGGAATGGATTGAGGATTACGACGAAGGCGAGCCCTCGCACCGCCACGTGTCGCATCTCTATGCCGTCTATCCGTCCACGCAGATCTCCGTGCGCGGCACTCCCGACCTTGCGAAGGCTGCGCGGACTTCGCTCGAGCGCCGCCTGAACGCCGGAGGAGCGCGCACCGGCTGGAGCCGCGCGTGGGTAATCAATCTCTGGGCCCGCTTTGAAGACGGCAACCAGGCCCACGAAAACCTGCTCGCGCTTCTGCGCAATTCCACGCTGCCGAACATGTTCGATACACACCCGCCGTTTCAGATCGACGGTAACTTCGGCGGAACCTCCGGCATGGCGGAAATGCTTCTGCAAACGCAATCGGGCGAGATCGCGTTTCTGCCCGCGCTTCCGGCGGCATGGCCCTCGGGCCGCGTCAACGGATTACGCGCGCGCGGCGCCGTGGATGTAGATCTGGTGTGGAACAACGGCCGCGCCACGTCGGCGGTGCTGCATCCGCACATCGATGCTTTGTACAAGCTTCGCGCTCCCAAGGGACAGACCCTCGCCTGTCCGGAGACCGTGCAGCTTCACGCGGGCCGCGACTATCCGATCACGTTCCGATAACGCGCTTACTCGGGCTGCAGAACGGTGTCCAGCGCGTGAATCACGCCATTCGTGCAGGCGATCTCGCGGCCGAGTAAGTGAGCGCCGCCCACCTGAATGCCCGCCGCGTTGGTCAAAACGGGATACACTGCCCCGCTGACGGTCTCGACCGTCAAGCGCTGGCTCAGATCGTTTGAGCCATAGCGGCCCTTGGCGAGGTGCGCGTTCAAAAAACGATCCAACTTTGCGGCGTTCGCCGGCTTCTCCAAATTCTCCACCGTTCCGGCCGGCATCTTCGCGAAAGCCTGGTCCGTTGGCGCAAACAACGTGAACGGTCCCGAGCCTTGCAGCCGGTCGATCATGCCGACGGTCTGCATCGCGCCAAGCAGCGTCCTGAAAGACGTTTCGGCCATCATGGTGTCGATAATATCGCGAGACGGGTTTACAGCTGATCCGCGCATACGAAAAGAATAGCGCGACCTTGGCCAGTCAACTCCCGATGCGCGCGGTCTTGATGTAGTCGAGCTGTGGAAACGCTTTGTCCAGGTATGCTTTTCCCTCGCTCGTAACCCGGCCCTGGTCAGGCTGTTCTCCGTATCCGGGATAGATTTTGTCCACCACGTCCATCCCGCTCACCACTCGCCCGAATGGAGAGAAGCCCTGCGGGTCGAGGCTTCCCGAGTTATCGCCGAAGTTGATAAATACCTGCGTGGTGCGCGATTTCGGCCCGCGAGTCGCGAAGCTGATTGTCCCGCGCGTGTTGTGCATCGTAACGGGGTCGTCCGGGAATTCCGATCCTTCCCACTTCTTTGTCACTGTGGGATCGGCCGCCAGCCCGAACTGCACCATGAAGTTGGGAACAACGCGGAAGAATCCCGCGCCATCGAAAAACTTTTGCTGCACCAGCGTATAAAAACGGTCGGTGCCCAGCGGAGCCCACGCCCGGTTCACCTCAATCACGAACGGCCCGCGCGACGTGTCGAAGTTCACACGGTAGACATCGGGCGCTTTCTGGTCGGCGGCCCTCTGTTGCGGCTGCTCCTCGGTCTTCTTCGAACATGCGGTCAGGCAGGCAAAGGCGGCAAATCCAACGGTTAAATGGCTCGCGAGAAACTTACGTCGATTGAACATAAAAAAATGGCAGGCCACGCGAAGGTGGCCTGCCCAGTGTAACAAGTCGATAATGCGAAAAACCTAGTAGGAACCGCCGCCGGTACGCGTGCGCGGCCGTTCGGTCGTCACCCCCTCGTCGTAAGTGGTCTCACGGACCCGGTCGCCTTCCAGAGTCGATTCGGTCCGGGAAACAGGCCGGTCAGTGTTCGCATAATCTCCGCTCGCTTCACCCGCGGATGAGATGTCCTCAGCGCCCGTGCGCTTCAGGATATCCTTCGCGCGGTTGCACCAATCCGATGAGTCGCAGTGGACGGAAAGCAGGATCCCGCCCTCCTTGATGCGCCCTTCGTAGCGCTTGGCTTCATACTCGGGCATGCCCATACCTACCAGCGCGCCCACAATGCCGCCGGCTGCGCCGAGCGTGCCTGCGCCCGCCAGTGCGCCCATGATCGGGCCCGCCGCGATGAGCGGCCCCACACCCGGGATCGCCAGCGCTCCTATGCCCGCCAGCCAGCCAAGCACACCGCCTACAACAGCGCCCGTCGCGGCCCCTGTGGCAGCGCCTTCGGGAGCTTTGGTGTTCTTCTCGTGCGCGAAATCCTTCGATCCCTGGTTGTCAGGGAACAGCGCCGAGATATCGGTGTTGCGAAAACCGGCGGCGCGTAGCGCGTCTACCGCTTCTTCCGCCTGGGCGCGAGTTGTGTAGATTCCGAAAACTGCTGTGTTTTTGCCTGCCATATTGTTTTCTCCTTCTTTTTTGGGTTGTTTACTTACGACTCAGACTTAGGATTTCTTCGGAGCCACGGAAATCTCGCTTGTCACCTTGTCAGGGCCGGCGACTTCCTTTGCCTTTGCCTCCACCGCCGACTTCTCTTCCTCGGTGCGCACGGGACCTTTCAGCGTCACAGTGCCGTTCTTGGTGATGATCTTGACGTTATGAGCGTAGGAGGAAAGCGTTTTGTCCGCTATGATCGCCTGGCGGATTTTCCTGGTTGTATCGCGGTCATTAACATTGTTCTTTTGGTTATCCGCTGTGGGCGCAGTTTTATCGCGGTCTTGTTTGTTCACCGCAGTATTGTCCGGCTGCTGCGCAAAAGAAGCGCATGCCAGCACGGCGCCAACTGCCAGCATTTTCATTCCGGTTGGGAATATTTTCTTCATCTTGGGTCCCTCAGTGTAGGAATATGCACCCGGACCGCCAAGAATTCGGAGTAGAAGATTAACTTGTACTTGTGGGCACAGAACCTTCATCGAATAATTCGTGCCAAAAGTCGCGGTTGGAGGTCCAGTTTACCGAGTCTATGTCCAGCAGTTTCGTTCCCGGCACATACAGGGTCCCGTGGCCATACGGGCAAATGTATTCGGTGCGCGGCCGGTCGATGACCAGGCTGCTCCACAGGCCGCTGTGAACCGGCATCCGGAGCCGCTCGCAGCAAGTGCGGCAGCGGTTCTGCTGGTCGCGGAGGCTCCATCCGGTGAGACCCCAGGACGCCAGTAGAAAAGCCCAGAACAGGATCGGCATTGCCCAGCCCGCCAGGTCGGTGAGAAATTTCTGAACGTCCGGGTCCACCATAACAATCCAGAACAGCGTCAGGGCTGTAAATATCACCAGGCTCTTCAGCACCAGGAATCCGAGATAACGAAGTTGCACTGAAAGCGTGATGTTCGGCGCCGGTAAGCGGAGGAATCGCGCGAGCGCTCCGATCGCCACCAGACAAACGAACCCGAAATTCCACTTCAGCAGCGAAAAGGCAAACCACAGATCGTCCTGGCGGTTCTGCTTGAGCGTGATCACTTCCAGTTTCCGCGCCTTCGCCTGCCTCCATGCCACCGAAAGCGCGCGCAACTCGGTTTGTGCGTCCTCGGGGGAAATCCCCGGGCGAAGCGTTCCGATGATTTCGAGGCGCTCCGCGCTCGCGGGAAGCGGCACCCACACGTCGGACTCGCGCGAGAGCACCCGGAAATCAGGAGGCATGATTCCGGTTACCTGGAAATCCTGCAACCCGAGGTGAATTTTGCGGCCGATCCACGTCTCGTCGCCGGCCGCGAATTCGAAGCTGAGAACCGCCGCGTGAGATTCATTGGGCGGCAGCAGCGTCCCACGCCAAGGCCGCACACCCGTCAATTCCAGGACCCCCGGCGAAACACGCTCGGCGTGCGTGCCGTCCCCGAACGTCCAGCGTTCCAGGGTCAGCATGGTCTGGAAGCTGTAGTTGCGCTTCCAGACCGAAATCACCATGGGCGGAACCGCTCCATAGCTGTTGTAGTGTACGGTGTCCCGATCGATGGTGACCAGGCGGGAATCGTCGTAACCCCGGCCCACGAAGAGCCGGCGCAAATTGCTCGTTACGATCGGGAGCGAAAAGATAGCGATAAAGACCACGAGGGCCGAAGCCGCGCGCCAACCCCTGCTCTCGACGAGCATATCTAATTGGACGATACCACCAGCTATATTGTTCCTCTTTTGGGTGGCCGCGCTACCATTAACCTTCATGGCCATCATGGCGGGTGTAACAATTTGCGTGTTACTCGTGCTGTGGGCCATCGCTATTCAGAAACGCTAACTTAAACAACTACATGAATCCGACCGCGGCCAATTTCGAGATGGCCCTCATCAACGTCGCCATCCTTTGGATGCTCACGACGCCGCACGAATTCGCTCATGCGTGGGTAGCAACCAAACTGGGCGACGACACGCCGCGCCTCGAAGGCCGGGTCACGCTGTATCCGCTTGCGCACATCGACTGGATCGGCACCACGCTGCTTCCATTTATCTCTTCATTGCTGACCGGTGGATTTATCGGTTGGGGCAAGCCGGTGAACACGAACATCAGCAAACTGAAGTACGGGTTGAACGGCTTGCTGCTGGTTGCACTCGCCGGCCCGATCATGAACGTCCTGTTTGCGATGGTGCTCGTCGTGATCGCGGTTTCGACTGTTCGGACAGTTCCGGCGCTGGCCGGGTTTGCGGCCCAGGCGGCGCGGTTGAGCATTTATCTGGCAATCTTCAACCTGCTGCCGGTGCCGCCGCTCGACGGGTCCAAACTCCTGATTGCGTTACGCTTCCCGCGAGCGATCTATATGGAGCTGGCGCGGTTTGGCTTCGTGCTCCTCATCCTGTTGTTCTCGCTGACGTCGTTCGGTGTCTGGATCGCCGTGGCCAGCGACTCATTGTTATCCGTGATGTTCCGGTTAGTTCAACGCGCTTAGGGCCGCGGCGAGTGCGGCGACCTCGTGCTCGAGCGGGCGGTCGCGATCCAGAAATGGGGAGAGCGCGCGCACCTGTTCGTAGGTCTGGCGGTTACCTGCGCCAAGCAAGTCGAGCTTGCCGCGCAGTTCGACGGCCTGCGCGGAGGCGAGCAGGATCATCGCCGTTTCGTTGCGCAGACATTCCATCGAATCGAGAGCCGTGACCGCGGAATGCATTCCGAGGCTGACGACGTCCTGATTGTAGGTTTCGGTTGGCAGCGAGTGGATTGAGCTTGGGCCCGCGAGCTGGCGAATGGCGCATGTCAGGCTCGTGACGCTGAGCTGCATGCCCTTCAATCCGGAATTCACGCCCGGTTCCGGCACCAGGTTCGCGGGCAGACCGCGATTGAAGCGATCGTCCACCAGCACCGCCATGAGCGAATGCCCCCAGTTCGCCATGATGGCGAAATCGATCTTCCACGTATCGAGCAGACGGGAGATGTGGCCGCCGTAGAAATTGCCGGCACGGTAAATGGTTCCGGTCTCCGGATCGATGAGCGGATTGTCATTGGCGGAATTGATCTCGCGCTCGAGCATAGGACGCGCGTCTTCCAGCGCTTCCCAGACCGGGCCCAAGCCTTGCGGTCCACACCGGAGCGAGTAACAGCTTTGCAGGGCGGGATCGGCGGAATGGCGTGACCCCTCGAAGCGGCCGCGCATGAATTCTGCTACCGCGATCTGGCCGGGATGGCCTTTCACCGCCTGCACCCAGGCGGCGTAAGGTTCGGTGGGCACTTCCAGCGCCTCGACGGCCAAAGCGAGCGCCGAGAGCAATGCGCGCAGGACGCTCGTGGCGTCGCGCCAGATGAGGGCTGCGGCCGCCGTCATGAAAGTAGTTCCGTTGATCAGCGCCAGACCTTCTTTCTGGGCGAAGCGCATGGGCGTGAGTCCGGCGGCCCGTAGAGCCTCCGACGCGGGAAGCGTCTTTCCCTTGTATTTCGCCTCGCCCATGCCGATAAGGACGCGCGCGATGTATGCGGAAGGCATCAGGTCGCCGCTCGCGCCGACGGAACCATAGCGGGGAACCACGGGCGTCACGCCGGCGTTCAGGAGCTTGACCAGCGCTTCCACAAGCTCGGGACGCACGGCGGAGCAGCCAGTGGCGAAGGTGACGATGCGCAGCAGCGTCGCGGCGCGCACAACATCGTCCGGCAGCGGCTGGCCCGTGGCGCAGGACAGATGCCGCATGATGTTGTGCTGCAGCAGGTCGGCTTCATCGGGCGCGAGGTCGAACTTGATATTGCCGCCGACGCCCGTATTGACGCCATAGACTTTCCGGCCGGCCGCGAGTGCCCGCTCCAGGGCGGCACGGCCCTGGGCGATGCGGGCCTGTGCTTCGGGGGCGAGCGCCACGGGCGCGTTGCCGCGCGCGACGCGTTCGACATGCTCCAAAGTGAGTGGCGCTGAGCCTACGCTATTCAACGCTTTCACTCGACCTGGAAGATCTGCTTGGATTCATAGGTCTGGTGGCCGACGTCGTCGTGAATCGTGAGCACGATGGTGTACTGCCCGGGCCGCATGTTTGGTTGTAGCGACAGGCTCATTCCGCCGGGCACGTACGGCTTTGGGTAGAAGGAAAAGCTCTTCTCTTCGGCGGCCTTCGGCTGTGCGTAAAGTTGCTTGCCCTCGGCGGTGACGACGGCCACGTCATAGGAGACGCCGATCGTGTTCCGGTCTCCATAGCGGAATCCGGTGATGTCGAACCGGGCGAAGAGATTGTCGCCGGGACGATAAACGGGCGTCGCGATCGGCTGCTGGTCCGTATCGGATCGATAGAAGCCGAAGTTCTTCACCATGAGCTCGGTGCTGGGCGTTACCGAATGGCCGTTCACGCGGAAGGTGAGTTCTGATTGCGCCTTGGCATGAGAGATATCGTCAATGACCGTCGCCGCGATCTTATACGTCCCCGCGGGCGCCAGCGTCGGGATGACGATCGAGTCGCGGATCTTGGGTTTCCATTCGCTGTCTTCCTCGGTCAGGTTGGCATCCAGGATGGACTGGGTCGGTTCGGCGATGAGGACGCCATGCGGATCGAACGCCTCGATGCGGTAGTTCAGCCGCAGTTTCTTCATGGGCGACCGGTTGTAGCCGGCGACCTGGAAGCTGAAGTACACGGTTTCGCCGGGGGTGAAGTCGGCGCCCGTGGCGAGCGGCGGGCCGTCCTCCGACTGGCGCACGGCCGCGTTCGAGATCGCGAGGGCCGCGGAAAGAATCTGCGGCGCCGCTAACCAGACAATTGACAGAGCAAGCAACCGCACGGGAGCTCCTGAATCAGCGTTTCGACGCCGGCCCGGCGGGTATGGCGTCGCTGGGCTGGTCCGCCGTCGGAGGCGGGACGCCGAAATCCAGCGGGATTTCGATCCAAGCGTACTTCTGTTCGGACTCTTCGGTCAACTTGAGGCGATAGTGCTTCGGCGGTACATCGAAAACGATGTTGCCCTGAAAGCTTTCGGCGGGGCGCACCTTCCGGACCACACCCATCCAATCCGGCACGTTCTCGCCATTGTCCAGTTCGGGGTGCGATTCCCCTTGATCGTCCACCAGGTTGAAAGTGGGAATGGTCTGGTCCGTGGGGCCGCTATTTACCACGGTCATATTTACTATAAAGAAGCGCGACTTGGGAATACGGGGGGCGGGACCCAGTCCCAGTTTGACGTCCCACTGGGTATCGATCACGTTGTAGATCAGCCAGCCTACCTGCGCCCGGTCACCGATTTTAAAGGTGCCGACATCACCGCCTTTCGTGAGCGACGTGCAACCTGTCGCCGCCAACGCAAGCGAGACAAACAAAAAAACAAAGGCCAAGCGGGTCACTTCCGCTAAGGTATCACGCAAGCTACAGGCTAGCGATAATCCTTCAGCATTTTCTGGAATTTGAGCCGTTGCCGTTCATCCAGAATCAGAAGAATGCGCGAGTTTCCGTCCGCGAGGACGTTATCGTAATACTTTGCAAAATCATCGAGAACCTGCTCGATCTGCTTCGACTGGTCGTCGCTGAGGTTAAGTTCCTTCTTCCATCTCTCGAGGGTGATCTGGCGTGCGCTGTCGCTCCACGCAGGCGCGGGGCGGTGCAGGGAATTGTGAATACCAAGGCTCATGGCCAACGCTCCGACCGCAACCCCTGCCAGGAAAACCAACAGCAAAGAAAGCATCGCGGAAGTAGCGGGTCTTTGCCATACGGCGGAGGGCGGACTGGACACAGTCGGCATGTATTCTGAGATCAGCGTTGATACGTGGCCAGCGTATACATCATGCGGTCACGATTGGTTCCGGGATCACGCTGACTCGTTCCATCGTGTGACGCAATGATCGCGTCCGGAGCTATGGCAGCATCCGAGCCGAAATCGGCCTCACGGGAAATCAGGAATCCACCGAGAATCCCGAGAGTTACCAGAGAAGCAAACGCCACACGCCGCCCGAATGCACCATTGATGGAGAAGATGCTCCAGGGAGACGCTGATTTACTCGCTTCCAGGTTTTGGGAAAGGCGGTAGTAGAAGCCAGGCTCCGGCTGGGGCGCCTCTACCTCTTTGAAGGCGGCGAACAAAACGGAAACCCCGCTTATTTCACTTACCTCCCGGCGGCATTCGTCGCACTGGTCCAAATGAGCTTGGAAATCCCGCCGGACGGCGCCGCTCAGGTAATCTTCCAATCCGTCTTGAATTATCTCGTGCATCATGCTCTTACCCTGAAACCCTCACATTGTATCCGGAAAGCCATTTAAACAACAGGCGTTCCCGGAGCTCGTTCCAAACGCTGGGACGCCTTCACCAGCTTCTGGCGGGCGCGAAAAAGCTTCACCTTGATGGTATTTTCATTCATGTTGAGCATCCCGGCCAGTTCTTCGACCGAGTACCCTTCCACTTCCTTCAACAGCAGAAGCTGGCGTTCCTCCGCGGAAACCCGGGTAAGCAGCTTCAGAACATAGTCGCGGCGGGCAAGAGTCGCATCTGCACGTGGGGTCCGGTCGGTGGCCGGCTCGGTGTTTTCCACGCGGCGGACCTCGTCTTCACTCAGGTCGCTTTCGTACACCAGCTTGCGCACCTTCTTTTTCCGAAGGTAGTCGAAGCATTCGTTCACCGTGATCTTGTAGATCCATGTGATCAGCGAACTTCGGAAATCGAAGTTGCGGATCGAGAAGTACACTTTGGCGAACACCTGTTGCGCGATGTCTTCCACGTCGTTCTTCTGCCGGACGATCCCGTGGATGATCGAGAACACCTTGGACTGGTACTTTTCGACGATTTCGCGAAACGCGGCATCGTCGCCGGATTGCGCGCGGCGCACCAACGCGCCCTCCTGGGTATTCTGGTAGTCCACTCTGTTTCTGACAACAGCCGGATTGCCGAACGCTGTTAATGGAAGTGCGCCAGTCAGTGTTCCCATACACTGGTGCTGACGCGAAGTGTCTCCTCGCGGTTTCAACCTACACTCCCGATTGCAGATTAGCAGATTGGCGTGTTGGCGTCTCCTGCCGGGGCATCCGGGGACCCCCTCCTACGTACTTGTTTCTGTAGCCGTTCGGATGGTCGCGACAGAAATGTAGATTGCCGTAAGTTCCCGGCTGGCTATAACTTAGAAGCATAAGGGCTATATGGGACTTCCCGATGCGGAGAAATCCTGCTGGATGGCGTTATACTGGAGGAGGAAGGGAAACTATCCTTATGGTTCAATTGACGGAAAACGCGGTTTCGAAGGTGAAGGAGATCCTTTCGAGCCAGGAACCGCAACCGAAGGGGCTGCGCATCTCAGTGGTGGGCGGCGGTTGTTCGGGCTTCAGCTATTCGATGGCGTTCGAGAATACGCCGAACATGCTGGACAAGACTTATAGCTATGACGGTTTGAAGATCTTCGTCGATCAGGCGAGTCTTCTCTACCTGGACGGCGCGCAGGTGGACTACGTGGAGACCATGGAGGGATCGGGATTCAAGTTCGAGAACCCGCAAGTGAAATCCACTTGTGGCTGCGGCAGTTCGTTCAGCGTTTAACAGCGATTTCGCGTCGGGGATCCGATATCAAAAAAAAGGACCAGCCCCACGGGGACCGGTCCTTTTTTTGCGAGATCGCCTGGTTTATGCACGCCGTTTGCGCTTGAAAGCTCCAAAGGCCACGAGGGCTGATCCGAAGAGTAAAAAGGTAGCCGGCTCAGGCACAGCACTGGCCTGAAAAATGAACGTACCCGCGCCGTAGATATTGGCGGGGCCGGAATCCACAGTCGTCGGATATGCGGGAGGCGCACTGCTCGCATAGCGTCCACTGCCGACAAAGGAAATCAAGCCGCCGCCGGTATTGGTGACGGAGTTGAAGCCGCTTGCCAGACTTTGATTGTCGTTCGCATCTGCACCGTAGCCGAACGCGACCACCGAACCTTGAAAACCGGACGACAGGAAAAGAGGAGTCGTCAGCGTGAGGAAGCGGTCTCCGCCATTCGCTGTTCCATTCGTGCCCGTGAAAACCTTGGTCGCAAGGGCGGTATGAGTCGCATCGTTGCGATCGTAAATTGAAACCGTTACGGTACCCTGAAGTAACAACGTACTTCCTTCAAACGCACCGAGATCGGTGATCATGATCGGTGAAATTACGTTAAAGTCCAAACCTAAAGCATCGGGATAATTCTGGTTTCCCGCCACTGCCGGGTTTTGATAAGCTACGGTTCCGGCAATTCCTAACGTGCCCATCGCGAGAGTTGCGATGAACATCATGAAAGTCTTCATTACTACTCCTCCGTCGACAGTAGGCATACTACTGGCTATGGTTAGTCTACTGTGTGATACCGCACGAAGCAAGACAATTCGAATGGCCGCCGATCAACTCCGATAAACGCTGATAAAACAAAATACTTAATTCATTTCCATCCGTGTTTATCAGCGTTGATCGGCGGCTCACTTTGGTTAGACTAGCCGCCGTTTGCGCAACTCGTCCACGGCAACCGCCAGGATGATGACCGCGCCAATCACCACTTGCTGGACATAATTCGAGATTCCCAACAGATCGCTTCCGTTTGAGAGCAGCCCCATGATGAAGGCGCCGACGAGCGTTCCGACCACGCTCCCCTCGCCGCCGCGGAGGCTCCCGCCGCCGATTACAACAGCCGCGATGGCCTGTAATTCATAGCCGAACCCGGCGGTCGGCTGGCCGGTCATAAGCCGTGAAGCTTCGATCATGCCCGCCAGCCCGGTAAGCAAACCGCCGATCGCGTAAACTGCTGTGGTGTAGAAGGATACGGGGATGCCGGCGTATACCGCGGCCGCCGTGCTGCTTCCAATCGCGAACGCATAGCGGCCCAGACGTGTGTGCTCCAGCAGGAAATGGACTGCCAAGGCACAAAGAACCAGAAGCCAGAGTACAAAGGGAATTCCCAGGATATTTCCTTCACCGAGAAAAGAAAAGCCTTGCGGTAATTTGTTTACGGGCAAGCCGTTCGAAATGATCAGCGCGATTCCGCGATAGATCCCGAGAGTGCCGAGCGTCACGATGAACGGCGCGATCCTGAGCTTCGTGATCATGATGCCGTTCAGCATGCCGCAAACGAGTCCCGTCAAAATCCCAATGGCGATACCGGCGGCGATTGACGCGCCGTGCGCCATGGCCATGGTTCCGGCAATGCCGCTCAGGCCCAGGATCGACCCGACGGAAAGGTCGATCCCGCCGGAGATAATGACGATGGTCATGCCGAGCGCCATAATGTTGATCACCGCGGTCTGGCGTACCACGCTCGACAGGTTCGTCGCGGTGAGGAAATGGGGAGACGCAATCACCAGCGCGACGAAAAGAAGTATGAGGGTGAGGAAGGGAAGCAGTTTCTGCAGCGATTTCACGAAATGCTCTCCAGGCCGCTCTCGAGAGTCGCCAGGCGCATAATCTCTTGCTGGGTGGTGCGTCCCGGCAATTCGCCGCTGATTTTTCCCTGTCGCATTACTATAATTCGATCCGCAACCTGCAACAATTCCTGCATTTCCGAACTCACCATTAAGATCGCCGCTCCCGATTTTGCGAGTTCGTGCATGAAATCGAAGACCTCCGCCTTCGCGCCCACGTCGATTCCGCGCGTGGGCTCATCGAAGAGGAATACGCGGGGCTGGGTGAAAAGCCATTTCGCGATGACTACCTTCTGCTGATTGCCCCCGCTGAGGCGTCCGGCCGGCTGGCTGCCCGATTGGGCTTTGATGCGCAGCCGTGTGATGTAGTCGGCCGCGACGGTGGCCTGCTTTTTGAGATCAAGGATGCCAAAACGGCTGATCCCTTCGGTGTTGGCCATAGTCATGTTTACGGCGATGGGGAGGGGAAGCGCGAGGCCTGTGATCTGGCGGTCTTCCGTGACGAGGGCGATGCCTGCCTTGACGGCGGCGCGGGGAGAATCGACGCGCACGAGTTTACCCGCGACCTTGATCGAACCTTTGTCCGGCCGGTCGACGCCGAAGATGGCGCGGCACAGTTCCGTCCGTCCGGCTCCGATGAGACCGGCCATTCCCACAATTTCGCCCGCACGCAGGGTCAGAGAGACGTTGTCGATTTTGCCCTTCACGGTGAGGCCCTCGAGTTCCAGCATCGGCTCACCGGGGGGGAAGGGGTCGCGGTGATAGGTTGAAGACACCTGGCGGCCCACCATGTGCGAAATGATCTGGTTGGTAGTGAGTTCGGCAAGGTCGCCGCGGTGGACGGTTTGGCCATCGCGCAGGATGGTCACGCGATCGCCGATGGCGCGGAGCTCTTCCAGGCGGTGAGTGATATAGATGACGCCCATCCGGCGGGCGCGAAGGGTCCTGACGATGCGGAAAACCTCCTCGGTTTCAGCGCCGGAGAGAGAGGATGTGGGCTCATCGAAGATCAGGAGGCTGGAGCCGTGCTGGATGGCGCGGCAGATTTCTACGAGCTGCTTACCGGCTGGACTGAGCTTTTCGACTTTCCATTCGGCACGGAGGGGAAAATGGTGCTGCTCGATGAGGCGGGCCGCAGCTTCCACGGCCCGGCGGCGCTTGACCCAGCCGAGCGGATGGGACTCCTCGCGGCCCAGAAAGATGTTCTCCGCGACCGTAAGCTGCGGGGCCAGGAGAGATTCCTGGTGGACCATGGCGACGCCGATTTTCGCCGCTTCCGCGGGAGTTTTGAGGTGGACTTCGGCGCCGTTCCAGAGCATCTGGCCGCCATCGCGTTCCACCAGACCGGCGACAATCTTCATCAGCGTGGATTTGCCCGCGCCGTTTTCGCCGAGGAGAAGGTGCACCTCGCCCGCGTTGACCGCGAGGTTGCCATCGCGCAGGGCCGCTACGCCTCCGTAGCGCTTCTGAATGTTTTTTAGCTCAATCAGCACGCGGAGGTTAGTTTATCGTATGGGCGGGAAAACACTAAGACTCTCTGTCGTTATCTCCTCTGCACCTGGCAACGATGAGAGTGATGTCGTCGTGCTGTTCACGGGGGCTGAACTGCTGGATTTCAGCGACAACCGAGGCCATCACGACCGGCGGGGACAGTTCCCGGTGCCGGCGCAGCGCTTCAATGAGGCGGTGCTCTCCGAAGTCTTCCCCGGCATCGTTGAACGATTCGGTTATTCCGTCGGTGTAGAGTACGAGAGTATCGCCTGAGAAGAGCAGGCGTTCGCCTATCGAGCAATCCCATTCTCTGAAGAGTCCCAGTACGGTGGACGTGGAATCGAGCTTCTCGATGGTGTTATCGGTTCTGAGCAGAAGAGCTGAAAGGTGGCCGCAGTTCACGTAGCGCAAGCGCCGCAGCTTGTCGTCGTATTCGGCGAAGAACAGGGTGGCGTAGGCGCTTTCGATCGAATTCTCATAAAACAGCTGGTTCACCGATCGCAGCAGGCGTTGGGGCTTATCCAGCGCGATCGCGCACTGGCTGCGGAGATTCGCCTGCAGATTGGCCATCAGAAGGGCGGCAGCGATTCCTTTCCCTGAAATGTCGCCGATTACTAACCCGAAACGGTCCTGGCCGAGATCCAGGAAATCGTAGTAGTCGCCTCCCACCTGGCGAGCCTGGATGCAAATACCCGCGTATTCGAGTGTCTTAATAAACGGCAGCGTCTGGGGGAAGAGCCTTGCCTGCACCTGTTTTGCAATTGCGAGTTCCTGCGCGGCGCGGCGTTCGGATTCCAATTTCTCGGCGACCGCGCGCCGCTGCGCTTCGATTTCCCGGGTCACTTCATCGAAGCCGACAAGATCGAAGGAGTTCCCGTCCGGATCCGCGAAGCGAGTGAATACTCCGCCCCAGACCGGCGAGCGCTCCTGGCGCGGTATCGAAGGGACAGCCGAATGCTCCGCTCGCGCCTGGGGCTCATACGAGACGCGCCTAAGTCGCGGCGCAAAAAGAAAGCGAACACCGCGCTTGCGCCATGCACTGTATTTTGCGGCGACGTTTTCGCTGACGAAAACAACTCCCGTATTCCGGCCGATGAGCTCATACTCTTTCGAGCCGGGCGCAGGTGCTACAAGAGTGAGCACCGAAGCGCCGTCGGGCGGGGAGACGGCTAGCCACCGATCGCCGGTTTGAAGATAGGCATCAAAAGTCACATTGAATCCGAGCTGATCTACGTAGAATCGTAGGCTCTGATCCTGATCTCTAACGAAAACCTTAACGGCGTGGATGCCCAGGTGGGGGGTCTGCGGATCCAGGGGGACGATGGACTGGTCCGCTCTCGCAAATGAACGAGAGTTGTCCATGGGAGCGATTATAAGGCTCTCGGCAGGGCGAGCCGACGGAAAAATCGGTCGAAGTGACGGCTGCGATACCCTAGTGACGTGCGCACACTACTGTTGCTTGCGGTTGTCACCGCGGTAGCTCAGGCCGCGACCAGACCCACCATTGAGGAAGCCAGGAAGTTCGTCGATGACGCCGAGAAACAGCTGCTTGTGCTCGGCATCGAAGGCGGGCGCGCGGACTGGGTGAAATCCACTTACATCACCGATGACACCGAAGCGCTGGCAGCGAAGGCCGATGAACGGGGCATCAACGCGACCGTCGATTTTGCGAAAGGCTCGGCGAAGTTCAAGGACACGCCTCTTCCCGAAGACATCGAGCGCAAGCTGAAGTTGCTGCGGCTCGCGCTCACCGTCGCGACGCCTTCGAATCCGAAAGATAGTGAAGAGCTCACCAGGATTGTCGCGGGCATGGAGGGCACCTACGGTAAAGGCAAGTACTGCGCGCAGGCGGACCATTGCCTTGATCTCGAAGACCTCACCAAGGTGATGGCCGAAAGTCGCGACCCGAAGCAGTTGCTGGATGCATGGGTCGGGTGGCATGCAATCGCGAAGCCGATCCGGGAACCGTTCGCGCGCTACGTGGAACTGGCGAATAAGGGAGCCCGCGAACTCGGGTTCGCCGATACCGGCGCGATGTGGCGCGAAAAGTACGACATGCCGCCCGACGCCTTCGCGAAGGAGCTCGACCGCCTATGGGAGCAGGTTCGGCCGCTCTATCTATCCCTGCACGCGTATGTTCGCGGACGCCTGCGGGAGCGATATGGCGCCGCGGTGGTGCCGGCGAACGGGCCGATTCCGGCGCACCTGCTGGGCAATATGTGGGCGCAATCTTGGGAGAACATCTATCCGCTGGTGGAGCCGAAGGACTCCGGTCCGGGTTACGATCTCACGCAAATTCTGAAGACACGCAATACCGATGCGAAGGAGATGGTGCGGTACGGCGAACGGTTTTTCACGTCGCTCGGATTTGCGCCGCTGCCCACGACGTTTTGGGAGCGATCGCTCTTTACCAAACCGCGAGACCGGGAAGTCGTATGCCATGCGAGCGCGTGGGATATCGATTATGTCGAAGATCTGCGCATCAAGATGTGCATCGATATCACGGCGGACGATTTCCTGACAATTCACCATGAGCTGGGACATAACTTTTATCAGCGCGCTTACGACAAGCAGCCGTTCCTCTTCCGCGATAGCGCGAATGACGGGTTTCACGAAGCGGTGGGCGACACCATCGCGCTTTCGGTAACGCCGGCTTACCTGGTGAAGATCGGGTTGTTGCAGACCGTTCCGGATCCGTCCAAGGATATCAGCCTGCTGCTGCACAAGGCGCTCGAGAAGATTGCGTTTCTGCCCTTCGGTCTGATGATCGATCAGTGGCGCTGGAAGGTGTTCGCGGGCGAGATCACGCCGGAGCAGTATAACCGCGCTTGGTGGGAGCTTCGGCTGAAGTATCAGGGGATCGCACCGCCGGTAGCGCGCAGCGAAACGGATTTCGACCCGGCGGCCAAGTACCACGTGGCGGCGAACGTGCCGTACGCGCGGTATTTTCTGGCGGACATCCTGCAGTTTCAGTTTCACCGGGCGCTGGCGGGCATCTCGGGCTGCCGGGACCCGCTGAATCGTTGTTCCATTTACGGCAACCAGGAAGCCGGGCGCCGCCTGAACACGATGCTTACGATGGGCGCGAGCCGGCCGTGGCCGAGCGCGCTGGCGGAGCTCACGGGATCGAGGCAGATGGATGCCCGCGCGATTATCGACTATTTTGCGCCGCTGCAGAAGTGGCTGGATCAGCAGAACAAGGGCAAGCCGGTGGGTTGGTAAGCTTTCAAACGCCGCGCCGATTTCCGTACAGATCGACATGGAGACGGGGGCTGTAGCGAAAGCCTTCGTCTTTGCAGATTTCGGTAAGCCAGAGGGCGCGCTCGTGCAACACGGCAGGGTCGATTCCTTCGGGCATCAGGACGACCTTGCGCCGGTCCGCGGAGAGAGAAGCTACGAGATCTTTCACCTCCGGCAGATCCCGTGCTTCGGCGATCACGAATTTGAGCTGGTAATCGTAGTTCGAGATGAGGCGGCCGAGTACCTGCGGCTGGATGCGGAGCCGTTCATGCTGCGCGGCGAAGGAGCCCTCGGGCGTTGAGTTGCCGAGTTTCGGGCTGATACTCATAAGGTCGCACGCGACGGGCGCGAAGACGGTTCCGGCCGTTTCGACCGTGATGTGCAGACCCGCCGCGCGGAGGCGCCCGGTGAGCTCCACCACTTTGGGGGCGATCATCGGTTCGCCGCCGGTGACCACTGCATAGGCCGCCGGAAAAGCGCGCACACGAGAAAGGATGGTGTCGAGGTCCAACTCCTCGCCTTCCGGATTCCACGACGTATACGGCGTGTCGCACCACCGGCACCGCAGGTTGCAGCCGCTGGTGCGGACGAAGACCGATGGAACGCCCACCAGCGTGCCTTCGCCCTGTATCGAATAAAAAATCTCGGAGATCTTCACGAGACAGTCGGGTCCACCATGCCCGCCTCGGCAAAGCCCTTGCGCCGCAACAGGCAGGAATCGCAAAGGCCGCATGGGCGGCCGTGCTCATCGGGATCGTAGCAGCTGTGCGTCAGGGAGAAGTTGAGGCCAAGTTCGCGCCCCAGCTTGACGATCTGGGCCTTCGAGAGTTGAATTAGCGGAACGTGGATCTTCACACGGGTCCGGCCTTCGACGCCGGCGGCGGTGGCCAGGTTCGCCATGCGTTCGAAGGCCTCGATGAACTCGGGGCGGCAATCGGGATAGCCGGAGTAATCGAGGGCGTTCACTCCGATGAAAATGTCGGCGGCCTCCAGTACTTCCGCCCAGGCGAGAGCGAAGGAGAGGAAAATCGTATTCCGCGCCGGCACATAGGTCACGGGGATATCGACGCTCATCTCTTTTGCGGAGCGGCCCTTGGGCACGTCGATGTCGTCGGTTAGCGCCGATTGACCGAAACCGCGCAGATCGATGCGCAGAACGCGATGGTCCGCCGCGTCGAGGCTGTCCGCTACCCGGGCGGCCGCTTCCAGTTCGACGCGGTGCCGTTGTCCGTAATCGAACGAGAGGGCGTAGCAATCATAGCCCTCACGGCGCGCGAGAGCGAGGCAGGTGGCGGAATCCAGGCCGCCGCTGAGCAGGCAGATCGCCTTCTTTATATGAGAAACAGGCACCGGATGAGCCTATTTTACGACGCGGCGGGCAGGGTTAGTCGGCTGCTGAAGTGTCACGCTCGGGGGCGAACGTGTGGCGCACGTCCTGGCCCTTCACCAGGAAGATCACTTCTTCGGCGATGTTGGTGGAATGGTCCGCGATTCGTTCCAGGTTGCGCGCGACCGTGATGAGATCGATAGCGCGCGGGATCACGCTGCCGTCTTCCTGCATCTCCGCGATCAGCTCCTGAATGATGGCATTGCGCTGGGTGTCCACGCGATCGTCGGAGCGCATGATTTCCAGCGCGGCATCGGCGTCGCGCTTGACGAATGAATCCATGCTTTGCAACACCATCGATTCAACCAGCGACGACATCTCTGAGATCCGCCTGGCCGCGTTCAGCGGCGGCTGGTGCATTAAAGACAGCGACCGCTCGACGATCCCGACCGCAAGATCGCCCATGCGCTCCAGATCGGTGTTGATCTTGATGGCCACCACGATAAATCGCATGTCGCCCGCCACCGGCTGCGACAGCGCGATCATGCTTGTCGCCAGGTCGTCAATCTGGATCTCCATCTGGTCCACGCGCGCTTCGTCGCGGATCACCTGATGGGCCAGCATCTCGTTCTTGTCGATTAGCGAGCGCACGCTGCGCTGCACGGAGGACGCTACCAACGAGCTCATCTCTAAGAGTTGCCGATGGAGCAGTTCCAGATCGATCTCGAGGCGCCGCATGGGTTTAACCGAACCTTCCCGTGATGTAATCTTCGGTCTGTTTCTTCGAAGGATTCTTGAATATCACGTCGGTCTTATCGAATTCGATCAATTTGCCCATGAGGAAGAAGCCCGTCATATCCGCTACGCGCGCAGCCTGTTGCATGTTGTGCGTAA
>JAOAPQ010000436.1 GCA_025462965.1 Bryobacterales bacterium | reverse complement strand
CGTGAAGATCTATTGGGGCGGCGCCGACACAGTCATGTGTGTAGGCGAAGCCAATGTCTCCGATCTGGTCGCGTTATGCCTGGATCACGCCAGACCGGCAAAATGAGCGTGGCACGAGTGTTGTGCTGCACACCGCACCCTGAAGGAATAGCAAAAGCGGCGTGAACCGTTCTGACGAATCCTCGGCGGCAGAGCATAACCGACCTGCGACCGTTATTTGGCGATCCGCTGGTGTAGATCGTCCAGCGTTTCCCGAAGTTCTCTCAGCTTCGTCCCGAATCCTCGTCTTTCCTTCGGCGCACGTCACTCTTGACAGGAACCAAGACCTCATCGCCTTGGGGCCATTTTTCTGAATTTTGAGGATTTTGAGTATTCTGAGACGGACCGACCGTGAATCGATGGATGCTCTTCCAGCGCGACCCCAACTCAGGTTCGTCCAACTCAGCCGAACCGTAAAAAATTCCGCCACCTTAAGGCCAGTCGGCGCTGTTCCTTCTCTGGAAACGAAGTGGTCTGATGACATCGCCTTCCGCCCTCGAAGTTTTCCACGATGGTCTCGGGACGAATGCGGGTACCCTTGATGACGGGTTGGCCGTTCATTTTGCCGGCGACTCGCTCAACGAGGCCACATTCTTCCCAAGCGAATTGTGCAGTCTTGCCCATCACGTCACTCTGCCTTATATATTCTCCCGCATCTCAACCGGGCTTGGGGAGTGCCATGGCCTACGCGGCGAAGAAGCACGCAGAGCGGGATCCGATAAATGAATTCGCAACAGCGCATCATCGAGCAGTTCGAACTCGGCGTCAAGCCGGGGGTGAAACCGTGGGACAGCCTGAAATGTGTTGGCCCGCAGTCTCCCTTCAACCCGGTCACTCAGCATGTTTACAGGGGCATCAATCCTCATTCTGGGCATGGACGTCACAGCCTTCCAGACTGGTGATCCGCGTTTTTGCACATATAAACAGGCGCAAAAGAGAAGGGCTGGCAGGACATGTTCGTTGGCCAATCCGCCGTTCGATAACACATATAAACCTTATCAGTATTGATCGTTGGACTGTTGCCGTCTTCCTTCAGTCAGAACGCGGCAACCAAATGGCGGTGATTATTATTTTTCGGCTTCTTGGCCGCTGCAAAATCCTTAACGACGTTCCGCTTCGGGTCAGGTCCAGCTCGTGAAGATACTGCGGAACCCGCGGCTTGTAAGTCGTTTTCGTGCCCTTAGCCTTCGGCACCGTGGATTCTTGCGCATCGACCTCTATGACCTCTGCATCTTCCACGGTTTCGTCGGTTTCCTCGACTTCCGCGTTTGCACCGGCGCCCAACTCGCGTGAACGAACACGTCCCACCTCCCCCACCAATAAAAACAGCTAATCGACCAAAATTCGATCTTGTAATGTTGTAGCGGTTCCAGTTGAAACGCCAAAACCTGAAGCGGTGCTCGAACTGCTCACGGATCATTCCCTACTGTCGCCCGATGGAATGTTTCACCGGGGCCGGCTGGGCGGGAGCCACCTTCCGTGCCTTCGCCTTCTCCAGCAACTCAGCGCTCTCGCGATTCCGCGGATCGTGTTGCAGCACAGATTCATACATCGGGATGGAACGGTTGCTCCAATGCGCGGCTTCCGCTTTCCTCCCCGCCCGCGCGAATGTTTCACCCCTGTAATTGCAGAGGTTCGCCAGATCCTGCTTGGCTTCCAGGTTGTCCCGATCGGCCGCAACCAGCCGTTCGAACTCCGGGAGCGCCTCCTGGTAGCTTTGTTCGGCATCGGCGTAGCGTCCCAGTAAGCCCATGACCCGGCCCATCGAGGTAACGCAATCGGCGACGTCCCTCCGGACTCTCACGTCATCGGCCGGTAACTTCCGCCAAGCAGCCAAAGACTTACCCGAGGCGAGAAGAGCCGCCTCGTAGTGCCGCGGATCTCCTGTGACTTCACCCCAGTTCCTCTGGGTATCACTAACGTTCTGGTAAACCATTGCAATCAGAGTCACCCTGTCGGCGGATTCGGTGCCGGCCCCGGGGGGCACGGCTTCCAGGGTCGCGATGCACTTCCGCATCCATAAGAGCCCCGCCTCGAAACCTGGGGTCCGGCGCTGCTCGGTGGCCCTCCACTCCTCCACGGCTCCTGCTGTCAACTGCGCACGGGCCAGTTCCAGACTACGCTGCGAATCGATCGGCGCCGATTGCTTGGATCGCTCCAGGATCGCCACGGCCTGCCTTGCCGCAGCGATACTTTCGTCCGCCCGGTCCTCGCGGGACAGGATGATTGCCCTCCGACGATAGACGGTCGCAAGAGATGCGGCGATCGTGGCTCGCCGCGGGAATTTGCGCGCCAGGGGTTCGAGTATGGCGCGAGCCTTCTCTATACTGGCAAGGGCTGCGGGCGTGTCTCCCAGATTCTGAATATATGGATACCCCAGGATCATGCCGAGGCGTACGTAAGAGTCGGCAATATCGGCGGCGAGCGACGGGTCGTCTCCCGCGTCGCGCGCGAGGCGGTCGAGATACTGTCGTGCCTGGCCGACCACCGCTTTTCGCAGTGGAGTGCTTCCGGGCAGGCTGGCCATTCCGTCATACGTATCGAAGATGAGGTAGTGCGAGAGGCCGCGGATCTCGTCGAAGCGGCGCGCGGCGCGGCGAGACTGGAGGAGACTTACCGTGACACCGGAGCCGGCCGCCGTTACAGCCAGGAACACCAGCGCCAATGCGAGGGCATTACGCCGCGCATACTTGCGAGCCCGGTAGAGGAAAGTGTCGCGCCGCGCCAACACCGGCCGATGCGCCACATACCGCGCGACATCGGCCGAGAGTTGCTCGGCTGACGAATAACGGCGCTCCGGCTCCTTGCGGGTCGCCATGGCGATTATGTTTCCCAGATCCTCCGGAAGCCCGCTGGTATCCAGCCCGCGCTCGCAAACCGCGCGCGTCACATCCACCGGGCGTTCACCATCAGTCTGATAAGGCCGCCGCGCAGTGAGGAGAACATTGAGCAGCACCCCCAAAGAATAGACATCGGTGGCTGTGGTTAGCGGTTTCCCGAGCACCTGTTCGGGACTCGCGTACTCCGGCGTCATCAGCGGAGCCGTCGCCGTTCGACTCAGGTGCCCTTCGTCGAGCAGTTGAGAGATGCCGAAATCCAGTAACTTCGGAGTCCCGTCGCTCTCCACCAGAATGTTCGCCGGTTTGATATCGCAGTGAACTACCAGGTTTCGATGCGCGAATTGGACCGCATCGCAAACCCGTTGGAAGAGGCGCAACCTGTCCGCCATGGAAGGGGCCGTTTGTTTCACAAAGGTGTCTAACGGCAACCCTTCGACGAAATCCATAACGAGGTAGGGCAGGCCATCATCAGTGGCGCCGCCATCCAGGAGGCGAGCAATGCTGGGGTGAACCAGGTTAGCCAGAACCTGCCTCTCGTGGCGGAAGCGTTGCACGGAGTCCGGAGTATCGAGACCGCAGGGAAGGATTTTGATAGCTACTGTCTGCCGGTACTGATCGTCTTCGCGGACAGCCTTATAGACCACTCCCATGCCACCCGATCCGATACGTTTCAGGACACGATATCGTCCGAAGGACCGCACGGCGTAATCCATTTCGGGCTCGCCGCCATCGCGTCGGGCGAATGCCTCCAGGGCAGAAACCTGCCAGTCGGGATTGGGTTTGCCGTCCGCTGCCAACATGCGCTCGACGCGCAGCCGGAGTGCGGCATTGCCGCCGCATGCCCGGTCGAGAAAACCCGGCCATTGTTCGGCAGTCAGGGCCGCGGCACGATGAAAAAGCTCCTGGGCCGGATGTTGCCGCCCCAAAGATGACTCTGAATCGTCATCCGGTGATTGCACTTTGCAGCCAGGCCCTTCCATATCTCCACTCCCGCTCCACCGTACTGAGAGATACCTGCATGATTTCGGCGCACTCTTTGACGTCCAAACCGCCGAAGAAGCGCAGTTCCACGACGCGGGCGGAGCGCGGCGACTCCGTCACCAGCTTGTCCAGCGCAACGTCGAGAGCCATAAAATCGAGGAAGTCGTCAGTTCGGCCCAGCTTCGCGGCCAGTTCCAACTCGACTGCTCCGCGTTCCCGAACGGCACGTTTTCGTGCGGCATCCACCAGCATATTGCGCATCATACGGGCCACCACCGCCAGGAACTGGCCGCGCGCTTCCCAATCGATGTCCCGGATGGACCTGAGCCGCAGATAAACGTCGTGTACCAGCGCAGTGGCCTGCAAGGTTCCACCGCCCCGTTCCGCGTATAGATAACGGGCTGCCATGCCGTGCAGTTCTTTATAGAGTTCAGAGCAGACGCGGTCCACCGCCGCCTGGTCGCCAGTTCGCCATTGTTGCAGGAGCGCGGTGATATCCGCCATTCGTATTATTTCGAACTATTCTATCGGTTCATGAAGGGTTTTGCCGAACTCGTTCGCTCTATAACGTAAGCCCGCTCAGACAGCGGCACCCGGAGGAAGTAAGAAATGAAATTTGTGTCAATGGTATCGGCTCTTTCGATTAGAGTGGTTCAACCACCGGCACTGCCTCGAATCGGCTTGAAGATCGCACTGCTGGCGGCTTTCACGCTGCCTGCATACGCTGGCCTGATCATCCCGTCCAGCTTGTGGGGAGGGGGGAGCGGTACTGTTTATTCAAATATCCCCAATTACCACGGCCCCACTCTCTGCTACCTGAATGCCTCTGTTACGCAATGCAGCGAAAACATATCTTCCAATCTTCCGCCTCCCTCCAACCCTTTCCTCGATCAGAACACCGGAACGGCCAATAGTTTTGGTGAGGCCATCGTCGATGCCGCCGGCGCGCATCTTCTGCTGAGCGGTTCCGCCGTCGGTGAGGGCAACATCGAAACTACAGCATACGTTACATTCGGTGACCAGATCATCAACAACACTAGTGCTCCCGAGTTCTACCAAATCGGCGTTCATGTGGACGCGACGCTTTTCGTGCGGGCTTCCGGCTCCGTAACGTTCTCGGCCACCGGTGTTAACGCGCTGTACCAGGGCGCCGGCGGCTTCGGAACTTATCAATATGTAAATCAGGACTCCATCCTGACGGGCACGATTGCGCCAAATTCTTCCGCGTACTGGAATGTTGTCATGCAAGGGGACGTAGTGGTGTCTTCCTCTCCCAGCACGCTGGCTCTGTATGGCCTTCCCTCTGCTTTCGTGGACGCCGGCAACACGCTCTCAGTGACATCGTACGCAGTGATGGACGCGAGTGGAAATCCGGTGCAGGCGTCAGACGCGACATCCGCTTCCGGCTTCGCGGTAAACAGTGTCTCGAGTGTCCCCGAACCCGCCTCCGCGTTACTCTTCGCGAGCGCCGCATTAATTTTGGCGCTGGCCGGCAAAGGGCGTTTCAGATAGAATACGAAGCGCTCCGGCTACGTTGAAGCGGGCAAAGAGGAGAAGGCGTATGAAGCTGAAAGTTTGTTGCTTATTGGGATTTACAATTCTGCTTTCCCAGGCCGGGGAACCATCCGGATTTGTTTTCTGGCC
>JAOAPQ010000427.1 GCA_025462965.1 Bryobacterales bacterium | reverse complement strand
AGGCTTGCCGTGATGACCGCGAGCGTCGCCAGGTACTGCGCATGCCGGTCGCGCTGGATCACCTGCGATGCTACCGGCGCGGGTTTCAGATCGAGCTTCGCGCAGATCCGTTCCTCGACTTCCGGCCCGATATGGGCGAACGTTCCTACAGCTCCCGAGATCTTGCCCACGCGCAAGTCTTCTGCGGCGAATCGCAGCCGCGCCAGGTTGCGTCCCGCTTCCTCATACCAGATGGCGAGCTTGAGTCCGAACGTGATCGGCTCGGCATGTACGCCGTGCGTGCGCCCGATCTGCACCGTGTTCTTGAATTCATGGGCGCGCCGGTCGAGGACCGCCCGCAGCTTCTCCAGGCCCTCGATCAGCAGGCGCGATGCCTGCCGGACCTGCAGCGCCTGCGCGGTATCCACGACGTCCGTTGACGTCAGCCCATAGTGCAGCCAGCGGGAAGATTCCGGCACGTTCGCCTGGGCCATGCTCTCGGCCACGGACGTGGTGAACGCGATGACATCGTGCTTGACGCGTTCCTCGATCTCCTGGATGCGCTGGACATTGAACGACGCATGCGCCCGCAGGTCGCGCGCCGCCTGCTCCGGCACCACTCCCAGTTCGGCGAGCGATTCCGTCGCGGCGAGTTCCACCGCCAGCCAGTTCTCGTATTTACTCTGGTCGCTCCAGATATGGCCCATCTCGGGCCGCGTATAACGTTCGATCAAAAGCTGAAAACCTCTGTTTGCCTGTTCTGCTCGGCGATCACCAGGCGCGTCGAAAGCCCCCGGCGGTCCAGCACCTCCGCGGCGCCCATCCGCACCAGCTCAGGATGATTGTTTTGTTCGCTCAAATGCCCCAAAATCAGCGCCGTCGTGCAGGCCGCGAAATCGCTCGCCAGGTAGTCGCAGGTCACCGCATTCGAAAGATGCCCGTTCCGCCCCATCACGCGCTGCTTCACCGCCCACGGATACGGCCCCACTTTGAGCATTTCCAGATCGTGGTTCGATTCGAGCAGCAATACGTTGGTCCCGCGCAGGTGGAATCTGATGGAATCCGGCATATATCCCAGATCGGTCGCAATACCGATCTTGATGCCCTCCGCGCGCAGGCAAAAGCCTACGGGATCGCGCGCATCGTGCGGAATCGTGAAGCTGTCGACCTCGATATCGCCGACCGTGAACGAGGACCCGGCCTGAAACTGCTCCAGACACGGTTCACAATCCTCCCAATCCATCACTGGCGCGGTGAGCCGCGTGAGATACGCGGGCAGCAGACGCTTCCGCAGATTCTTAGACCTGCGCAGAAGCCGGCACAGGCCGGAGACGTGGTCCGAATGCTCGTGCGTGATCAACACGGCATCCAGGTTTTCGAGCGATTCGCCGATTTCGGCCAGGCGGCGAGACAATTCACGCACGCTCAGGCCCGCATCGATGAGGATGCGCGTTTTCGAGGTTGCAACCAGTGCGGAGTTGCCGGAACTGCCGCTGGCCAGCACGCAAAACTTAACCAGTTGACTCTCCCGTCAGAAAAACTAAGCATACCTCAAAAAACGCAACCCGCGGGAAATGTTCCCGTTTGCATCTGTGGCGAGCCAACTGCTCTATTGGATCTCGGAGGGGGAAGAGACGAACCGCGCCTTCCTAGTACTATTTAATCGGCCCGGTGGGAACGTCCGGCTCTTCGGTCTAATCTAAACAATGTAGGAGGAGACTTCCCAAAACACCGTGGCTACTGAGCAGGTTCGATCTTTTGTCTTTCACGACCCGAGCGGGCGCCGCTGGATGCGATTCCAGCGCGCCATGCAGAGCTTTGCCGTCATCGCGTGCATCGCGCTTGCGCTCTTCGTGCTGAGCATGATCGTGCTGCCGTCTCTGCCGAGCCTTGGTTTACCCTCGGTGTCGCCCGTGAATGACGCCCGCGAAGTCGCCGGTATCATCAAGGGCCAGAAGTCCGAGCGCAACATCCCTTACGAGTTCCGGAAGGACATGAAGCGCGATGCCAGGAAGATCAAGTATGTGCGGTCGAATTCGCCTGTCATTCACCCGAAGGCCGCCGCGCGCGCGACGGATGGAAAGCCGGTGGTCTTCGGCTACTACGTGAATTGGGATCCGGCCAGCCAGGCGTCGCTTCGCGCGGGCATCACCCACCTGACCCACCTGGTGCCCGAATGGTTCTTCCTGAAGAACGCAAAGGGCGATCTGGAGGACCAGACGGACGCGACGATCGTCGCCATCGCCCGGCAAAGCAACCTGCCCATTCTGGCCGAGGTCAACAACAACCGTGATGGCTGGCAGCCGGAGGAATTGCATCAGGTCCTGATCCATCCCGACCGGCGCGCGAACTTGATCGACGAAATCTATAGCAACCTCATCGAGCATAAATTCGCCGGGGTGAACATCGATTTCGAATCGCTTGCCCCGCGCGACCGCGAACCGCTGGTCACCTTCATGAAGGAATTGAGCGCCAAGCTGAAACCGGCGGGCCTGCTCATATCCCAGAGCGTCCCGCCGGACGATCCGGCATTCGACCTGAAGCGCCTGGCGCAATACGAAGACTACATCGTGGTCATGGTCTATGACGAACACGAGCAAACGAGCGCGCCCGGACCGGTGGCTTCGCAATCGTGGTACGACGATCAACTCGAGAGGCTGGCGAAGATCCTGCCCCCGGAAAAAACCATCATCGGCGTGGGCGATTACGGCTACGACTGGGTAATCGGCAGCACCGGCGGCACCGAAGTGAAGTTCAGCGACGTGATGGCCGCGGCGATCGCGAACGATGCGAAGGTCGAGTGGGATGCCGACACGGCCAACCCGGTTCTCCGTTACACCGATAAGACCAAGACCAGCGCCGCTCAGCACGAGGTATGGTTCCTCGACGCAGTGACTGCACTGAACCAGGTGCAGGACGTCTCCGACCAGGGCTTCCGCGGCATCGGGATCTGGCGGCTGGGGGCCGAAGACCCCGATTTCTGGAAGGTGGTGAATCCGGCAGCGTGGCCTTCCGAAAAATTCGATGTGAACCAGCTCAAGGTTCTGACCGCGCAGCAGGTGGTCAACCATTACGGCGCGGGCGACATCATTCAGATCTCGAAGACGCCCCACGAAGGCTCCCGCGAGGTAACGGCGCCGAACACCACGGATGGCGATTACATCGAACAATACCTCTCCTATCCCACCTACTACGTGGTGGACCGTAGCGGCGAGAC
>JAOAPQ010000413.1 GCA_025462965.1 Bryobacterales bacterium | reverse complement strand
CGGCTGGAAACTTCCGGAGCGTGCGGCTGACTTACTTCGGCCGGCTGGCCAGCGGGAACACCAGCCTGTTGCGGAATGCGGGCCTGGCCGGACTGCTGCGGCGCTCGTCCGGTCAGCGCGCCAATGTAGTGAATGCCATGCAAATCTCTTCCGAACGCGGCTGGGCTGTCACGGAGACAAACGACGGCCGTGCCGGGCGGCCGGACGCCATCCGTCTGGAACTGGAAACCGACGCCGGCGTAACCACGGTCGAAGGCACGTATCTCGCGAACAAAGCCCGCCTTCTCTATCTCGACGGAATCTATTGCGAAGCCCCGATGACGGGCCACCTGATCTGTATGAAGAACATGGACGTTCCCGGCGTAATCGGCCATGTCGGCAACGTGCTTGGGCGAAACCAGATCAATATCGCCAATTTCTCCCTCGGCCGCCGGGAAGACACGGGCAAACTGGGCCAGGCGGGCGAGGCGATCGCCGTCGTCTCGACCGACGCCGAGGTCCCGGAGCGCGTGCTCCGTGAACTGATGGAAAATCCCGCCGTGCTTCTGGCCCGGTCAGTGGAATTCGGCGAGTAAGGAATGATCTGATTCGCGTTCGTGAGCCCTCGTTCGCGGCGCTCCTCCGGGAGGCCCTTGCAGGTTCACATCGCGATTTCACTTCCATCCCGCTCGGAACGGCTATTTTTCTTCTGGCGGTCCCCATGGTCATCGAGATGGCCATGGAATCGCTGTTCGGCGTAGTCGATATCTTCTTCGTGGCGCGGCTCGGGCACGACGCTGTCTCGGTCGTGGGGCTCACGGAATCGGTACTTGCGCTGGTATTCGGCGTCGCGCTCGGGTTGAGTCTCGCGACCACTGCCATGGTTGCGCGGCGCATCGGCGAGAAAGATCCGGAGGGCGCGGCGATTGCTGCGGTGCAAGCGATCGGGATCGGCCTCATCGTCTCGGCGATCGTCGGCGTGATCGGCATTACCATGGCGCCCCGGCTTCTGACTCTCATGGGCGCGTCGCGCGAGATCGTCGCCACCGGTTCCGGTTACACCGCTGTCCTGCTGGGAACATCGGCCGTCATTTTCCTGCTGTTCCTGATCAATGCAATCTTTCGCGGCGCGGGCGACGCGGCTCTCGCGATGCGTACATTATGGCTGGCGAATGCGATTAACATCGTGCTGGATCCTTGCCTGATCAACGGCTGGGGTCCGTTTCCCCACATGGGAGTGATGGGTGCGGCCGTAGCAACCACGATCGGGCGCGGCACCGGCGTCGCCTTTCAGCTTTACCTGTTGCTCCGCGGCAAGAGCCGGGTTGTAGTCGGGCGAAAGCAATTGCGGCTCGACCCGGTCGTGATGCTCCGGCTGCTGCGCGTCTCGGCGGTCGGCATGTTCCAGTTTCTGATCGCGACGGCAAGTTGGATGGCGCTGGTTCGCATCATCGCGGTTTTCGGCAGCGCGGCGGTCGCAGGCTACACGATCGCTATCCGCATGTTCGTTTTCGTCATTCTTCCATCCTGGGGCATGTGCAATGCGGCGGCGACACTCGTAGGGCAGAATCTGGGCGCGGGCCGGCCGGATCGCGCCGAACAGGCGGTTTACCGCACCGGCTTCTACAACATGGCCTACCTTGGCCTGGTTTCGATTGTGTTTCTGACTTGCGCGGAGTCCCTTGCGCGCTTTTTCACCGACGAACCCGCTGTCATTCGAATTGCCATCCAGTGCATGCATACTCTGGCCTGGGGGAATCTATGTTACGCGTGGGGCATGGTGATGATACAAGCCTTTAACGGAGCGGGCGATACCCGGACACCCACTCTCGTGAATCTGCTGTGCTACTGGCTCCTCCAGATTCCCCTCGCCTGGGCGCTGGCTGAGCGTGTCGGCTGGGGGCCGCAGGGTGTCTTCACCGCGATTCCCGTAGCTGAGTTGGCCCTTGCGTGCGCTTCGCTGCTCTTGTTTCGACAGGGACGCTGGAAGCGCCAGGCGATCTAAATTCGTAACACCATTCGATCGATCGTAACACTCGTGTGCTTTGTTTCCTCCTTTGACACGGAAATTAAATCCTCTGGAGTAGTATCTCCGTATAGCAATTGTGGATTCACGAATCACCAGGCAGGAGATTTGAATGAAAGATGTGAGATCTGTCTTATCGTTGTTGATGGCGACAACCATGACTGTAGCGCCAACAACCGTGTACGGCGCGAGTCACCGGGAGGCGCCCATAACCGCTCTGGATCATGCTGCTGACATAACGGATTACTATTCGTTCGTCAGCTATGAGGACCCTTCCAAAGTCGTGTTCATCATGAACGTCGATCCGTTGCTGGAGCCCTCGAATGGTCCGAACTTTTTCCCCTTTGACCCGAGTGTGCTGTACGCGATTCACATCGACAATACATTCGACGCAGTAGAAGAGATCAGCTTCGAATTCCGTTTCACCACCAAGATCAACGCTCCGGGCCTGTTCACGGGGATTGTAGGCGCGGGCTCGGGCTTTAAGGCTTCCGCCAACGCGCCGCTCTTGAACCCCACCACTCCCGGACAGGGCGCGCAGAATGTGGGAGCGACGATCGTCCCGCCGATGGTCACGTCTTTGACCGGTGCGGGCGCCGCCGGCCTGAACTTGGTCCAGACCTACACGGTCGGGATGGTGACGGGCTCGGGAACCACAGCCAAGCGGACCGATCTCACGGGCGGACAGACCCTGGTCGCGGTTCCGACATACGTCGGCGCACGCACCATGGGCACACCTGCTCAGTATGCGGCGCTGGCCCAGCAAGGCATCTACTCGCTCCCGCTCGGCACCGTGCTGGCTGGGCAGACCGCTCCGGTGATGCGCGTATTTGCCGGCACCGTTGACGATCCGTTCTACATCGATCTCGGCGCGACCTTCGACTCCCTGAACTTCCGGCCGGGCGCCTTCTTTGGCGGCGGGACCACGGCGGCCGGCGTCCCGCTCCCGGTTCTTCTTCCGAGCCAGGACCAGTTGGACAACCAGAACTTCGCATTTGACTCGGTTTCCGGTTTCAACGTGAATACGATCGCCATCGAAGTTCCGATTTCCATGGTTACGACCACCTCAAATCCGGTGATCGGCTCCTGGGCGACCACCTCGCGCCTGCGGAATCAGATCCGGCCGGCGACGGGAGCAGTCTCGACGAACGCTGCCGACTATACACAGGTGCAGCGCATGGCCAATCCTTTGATCAATGAATTGATCATCGGCACCGGCTTCAAAGACGCCTGGAGCATGAGCGCCCCCAGCCAGGATGCGCAGTATGCCAACTTTGATCTCGATCCGCTTCTGGCCCGCGTTCTCAACGCAGTTTACGGTCTTTCGGTTCCGGACCCGCCTCGCCTCGACTTGGTCCCGCTGGTGGTCTACGGGCCTCCGATCGTATCTAAGAGCGCAGTGCCGACCGCTTTAACACCCGCCAACCCGATCGCCGATCTCCTCCGGTTGAACACCTCCATCAAAGCCACTCCAATGGCCTCCCGCAAGCGCCTGGGTTTCATCGCGGGTGACAGCGCCGGATATCCGAACGGCCGCCGCGTCACGGACGACGTCACGGATATCTCGCTCCGCGCGGTGGCGGGCGCTCTCTGCGCGCTTCCGGGCAACTCCTGCACTTCGGCCGGCCTTGCGTTCAATGGTTCGTCGGTGCCGGCCCTAGGCGATGGCGTCAACACCAATGACATTGCGACTCAGGAAGTGTTCCCCTACTCCGCCTTCGCTCACAGCGGTCGCGACCGGCGTCACGTCGATCCAGGCGAGACCCAGTGCGCGCCGAACTGCCCGCAGTAAGGTAGTCGCAGCCGCCGATTAACGCTGATGAACACCGATATGACAAATCAGGGCCTTGGTTTTCGGTCCGCGTTCATCTGCGTTAATCGGCGGCGGACTTTTCTGGCCGTGTCGCTGTTGGGCGTAATGGTTTTGCCCGCGCAGGAACAGCCGGCTCGCAAGTCGCATATCGATGACCTCGTCGCAGGCGCTCGCGCGAAGGTCGCGAAGGCTCCGGAGCGCGCCGAGAGCTATGTCGAACTGGCCAATGCTCTGCTACGCCGCGCGCGGGAGAAAAGCGATCCGGCATTCGACAGAGAAGCAGAAGATGCCCTAAATAAGGCGCTGCACCTGCAAGCGGGAAACTTCGAAGCGCGCA
>JAOAPQ010000368.1 GCA_025462965.1 Bryobacterales bacterium | reverse complement strand
CACGTCCGTCACGAGGCACGGTACACCCAGCGAATTCGCCTCGCCGATTACCATTGGAGTGCAGTCCGCGCGCGTCGATCTCTGCGGGAAGCGTGAAAGCCGGTCACGCCACGGAACAGGCCGCGCTGGACCGGGCGTCGCTCGCAATCTTTTCCTCAGACTGGGCAAGGGACGCAGCAATCGCGAGCTACAACGTGAACCCATCGAAGGTGAAGGCAATTCCGTTCGGCTCGAACGTCAGTTGGGCTTTTGACGAAGCGCAGGTGAGCCGTTTTATCGAAGAACGTTCGCGCACCGTTTGCCATCTCGTTTTCATCGGAGTGAATTGGGAGCGAAAGGGCGGACCGTTTGCATTGGAGGTCGCGCGGATTCTCACGCAGCGTGGCATTCGGACCCGCCTGACGATTTTGGGTTGCGAACCGCGTACGGCCGTTGCCGACTATGTCACGGTGCATCCGTTCCTCAACAAAAGCGAAGCCACGGGCTTGGCCGCATTCCAGAAGGTTCTGGCCGGGGCGCACTTTCTGATACTGCCGACGCGCGCGGACTGCACTCCAATGGTAATCGGCGAGGCGAATTCGCTGGGTGTACCGTGCCTCGTGACGGACGTGGGAGGAATTCCCTCGCAGATTCGCAATGGCGTAAACGGACAGATGTTCCCGCTCTCCGAACCGCCGGACGTGTGGGCGGATTGGGCAGCAACCATGTACGAAAACCCGAACGCTTATGCAGAGCTCGCGCGATCCTCCTTCCGCGAATACGCCACACGCTTGAACTGGACGTCCAGCATACAAAGCTTCGTCAAGGAACTACAGAGCAGCGGAATTTGGTGAACTTGCGCTCTCATTCTACTGACCGAGCGCCTTGAGCGCTGAATTCAAAGCCGTCGTGAGTCCGTTAATCGCGTTCGCGAGATTCGTCTCATAGGACTGGCTATAAGTCGCCGGCGCCGAAGAAAGCACAGTCGTCAGTTGAGCAATCGTCGCCCGCGTGACAGCCGACAGATTCGCACGGGCCGCCGCCGGAGTGGTCGCGCCCGTTCCCCCGCTTGCGATTCCGAGTGGAGCCCCAAGCGATGCCGAGGGCATCTGCACATTGCCGTTGTGAATCAGAAGCGGGGTGCTGTTGAGCGTTCCGTCGCCATTCCACTCATTCAGGGCCAGCGAATTCCCGGCGACCCGGTTGGGGATGAAACTGAAGCCGTGGCCCGAGGCATTCGGAACGTGGCCGGCATCGTCGCGGTTCAGCTGAATCTGCCCGTCAAGCGTCACCATCGAGAGAAAACCGCCGTGCTGGTTGATATTCTTGTATGTGAGGATCTGGCTTGCATCGGTCATGATGCGCGGATCTAGACAGTCTTCGTGCGAGCAAAATCCGATCACGACATTGCCCGTATCCCCCGCCACCACGGGCGCGTCCGCCGTATCGCCCCCAAGCCGGACGTAGGAGTGACCGAAACCGGGAGCGGTGTAGGCGATGCCCCGGCCGGCCGCAGCGGCAGTCGTAGTGATGAGATGAGTACGATCCACAACCCTGCCGATCGTGTGCCGTACGCCGCCAATCGTAATCTGCCTTCCTACCTGCGTCGGCAGAAATCCATCGCCCGATATCAGAACCACCGATGTGCTTCCGTCTGTCGTGACCGTCCCCGTACGCAATCCACCACCGCCTGCCCCGACCACCGAAATCCCATGATTGCCATTGAGTAGCGGATTTGCCCGAAATTGGCCGATATCTCCATCCGCGGTGGATTCCGATTGCCAAACCGCTCGGTTGGGCCAGTACGTCGGGAAATTCGGAAGTGCCTGACCTTTCGAGCCGCTCGAAAGCATGTTGAAATTTCGCGACGAAAAGAAGGCCGGCAGAACCGTTCCGGGGCCGCTTGGCTCGCCATAAATGTGATTGTTGGTAAACTTCACGTCTACGATATCCGGGCCAAAATACGCCGTTCCCGTTATGAAGTTGTTGTCGATGTTGTACCCGGTCCCATTGATGTTCAGAGCCATGAAAGGAGTGGGCTCATAGAAAGACGAGTTGGTGATCGAAACTTTCCCGCCCTGCGAGATATTGCCCGGGCTCATCACCTTGCGCCGGTCGCGCACACCACCTTGCGCGGTGGTTTCGAAGAACATGTTGTCCAGTTCGATGCTTACGACTTCATCCGCAGGTGTGACAAGAGCCGGAGCAATATCCACGCCCACCTCGCACGTGCCGGATATATGGATATGACTCATCCGGAGCGTTCCCGCGCTTTCCAGCAGCGCCGCTGCGCCGCCGGGTACGGAGACGATAATCCCGGGGCCGGTCTTAGGAGACTTGAACGTCGCCGTGAAGGTCGTCCGCGTCGCCGCGGTAACCACCACGGGTTCCATGTTGCCGGACGCACCGCCCGGATTGTAGACCGTCAGCACGGAACCAGGAATAATGCCTGCCATGGATGCGGGCGTGACAACCTGCGGCCCCGTCGCGATGTTCGCCGCAACGGTAGTCGTCATCCCGGTGCATCCGTGCACATATCCGCCGTCAATCGAGATCGCCTCCGTGCCGACCCGGCCGCTGACCCGCATATTCTCGCTGATCAGGTGGTAGCCGTATTTGGTGTTGCGGATGAAAATACCATGCAGTACGCCCATTTGCGTCGCCTGGATCTGGATAGCATCGGTAACGGCATCGTGGCCGTCGATGAGGATGTTGCTGATGTGAAAGCCGTTCTGGTTCTCCAGCTTGAGCTCGTACGGCGAGGTGCCCGAGTTTGCATTGACGAAATGCAAATCATCGATGGCAAGCCCGGTCTCCTGCGTGACCCCGCTCGGTGCGGTAATGAGCAACCCGCCGTTGTTGGTCCCCGCGTTGAGCAGGACACTCCCGGCCCCGGCGCCGTACAAGCGGATGCCATTGACCGGAAACGATTCGCCGCCCATGGCGCACGTAAGAGCACCGGTGTACTTATACACGCCCTCGGGAATGAAGAGGGTCCTGGAATTCGGCGACGAGCATAACCATGCGAGCGCCACGTTGAGGGCCGCGGTATCGTCGCTGCCCACTTTCAGGTCGCTGATCTGGCCATGGCCCATGCCATCGCCGCCGAAGGATCGGACGCTCCTCACGTCGTCGAGCGCATCCTGCACATTGCGCGCTACCGTACCGGGAACGCGGGAATGTGTCGTGAGTGCATGTGCCGGCGAATCGCCCGTTTGGCCCGGCAGTGCCGAGCAGATGCAGAAAATGCAGATGATTGCTTTCATAACGCCTCGGTAGGGGGAACCGCATTACCTGATTCCCATTATTGCCGCTGCGCCCGAAGCCCATTCACGCCGTTTCCCCGCAAACTTCCGTTGTAAACAAACCCCCTTATCCCCCAACCGCCCGAAATCCCCTCCACCCACCGTGCATACTAATGTGGGACAGGCCATCGTTGTTAGTGGCCTGTCGTTTCTACAGGCGAAGGTCGATTCGCCCCCAAACGTGCGAATCCAACGGAGCGAACCTGAGCAACTTACTGATAACAAACAAAACCGAGCAAAAAAGGAGACCAGCCAAACCCCGATCGAGACCTGC
>JAOAPQ010000362.1 GCA_025462965.1 Bryobacterales bacterium | reverse complement strand
CTGCGCGTCTTCTTCGGCGTCAATCGCTTCGGCTTGCGCCAGCAGTTCCCGCACCTCGGCCCGGATTTGCCGCTCCTTCTCTTTCATGCGGTCATAGCTCATCGCTTTGTGTTTGCTGGCATTGGCCTTCACCTTCGTGCCATCCAGCGCCAGCCGCCCCAGTTTCATCGCTCCCGCTTCCAGAGCGATCTTCAGCACCTGTTCAAACAGCCCTGCCAGCGTTGCCAGATGGATCTTGCGGAAGTCAGAGATCGTTCGGAAGTTCGGCGCGTTGCCCGCCGCCAGCACACGCAATGCAATGTCCCCTTCAATCATTTCAGTAGTGGGTAACGATCCTTGACATCGCTGAGAAGCTGCCCGGACACAAACCACTCTGACCTGATCTCAGAACAGGATACGAGCTGAAAGCTGGATCGATCGCGGCCCCGCGCCCTCAGCCGACTGCAGGTTCGTCACAGAAGCGAAGCCTGACGTGGCGACGGTCAGGTTACCCGGAACAGCATAGTTAGGATGGTTGAACGCGTTGGCCGCGGACGCGCCAATCTGGACCTTGATTCTCTCCTTGATCGTCACGCCCTTGAATAGCGACAGCGAAACCGCTTGCGTGCCCGGTCCCGTTACCGCCCCTACCGATGAACTGGCGAACCGTCCGATGTTATCCGCGGGCGTGGCGAAAGCCGCAGGATTGATCCAGGCGTTCAGCGACTGGCCCGCATACGGGGATACACTCTTCACCGTATCCGCGCGACCATTGCCTACCAACTCGGCAAAGCCGGTTCCCGACGGATCTCCGCCGGCCAGGATGGTCATGAACGGTCCGGACTGCGCTACGACAACGCCCGCTACTTCCCAGCCGCCGACAAGCCGGTTCACCAGTCCGTTGCCGTTGAGGAACGCCTTGCCTTGTCCGAACGGAAGCTCGTATAGGAAAGTACCCAGGAAGCGGTGCCGCCGCGAGAAAGAGACATTCCCGTAATCGTAGCCGGGATGGAATTGGTCAGATATGGTTCCCCCGTTCTCCCCGGTGAAGGTAGTGGGCGCATAGCCGGCGTTGTCCGCCAGGTTTCTCGCGAAGATGTAGCTGACCTGAAATTGCAGGCCGCTGGAGAAACGCTTCTGTACGGCGACGGTTGCCGAGTGGTAATTGCTTTCGCCGATCGACCGCTGGTAGGCGATATAGTTCCACAGCGGGAACGGAGCCGAGGAACTTAGAGCACTGAATCCGACGGTATTGGCCGGCAGTTCGTTCACATTCGTAATGACTCCCAGGTGCGAACCGTGGTTGCCGTCGTAGGAGACACGCAGTCCCAGGCCTTTACCGAGATCCTGCTCGACCGTCAAGTCCCATTCCTGCACATATGGATCTTTGTAGTTCTTGGCATCGAAGGCTTGATAGAAGGACTGGCTCCCCGGTTGGGCCAGATTGGTGGGAAAGGGATAAGGGAACGTGTAAGTCGGCTTGCCGGGAGAGTTGTTGAAGCCGGCTACGTCGCTCGCGTGAACGCCCCAGGCATCATCGACCATTCCGCCCATCAGCGCCTCGATGAATTTTCCATAGCCGCCGCGCACCACTGTCTTGTCATTGGTGAAGGGTTTCCAGGCAAACCCCACCCGCGGGGCGAAGTCTGTCTTCTGGGAGTAGCGCAGGCTTTCCGGAATTCCGGCTTGCGCAGCCGTCAGGATGGGAGTAGGCGAGATGGATTGCGCGAAGGCGGGATTGAGGAGCGAAAGCGAAGCCTGGTTGGGAATCACTGCCGCTCCGGGTATGGTCTTACCGTTTACCACGGAAACGTAATCCGGGAGGAAATTGGTTACGTTCAACAGATGGTCGTTCAGCATGGGGTGGTATTCGTAGCGCAACCCGAAGTTCAGTGTTAAGCGGGAAGAAACTTTCCAATCATCCTGAACGAAGAATCCGTAGTGACTGGCATAGGCATGAGTGTCCGGTTCAACTACGGTGGCGATGCTGGTGGAATCGGGGATTCCCAGGAGAAATGCCTGAAATGGCTCATATGCCGTCTTCACGCCGCTGGTGAGATAGCCGGAAGTCACGTTGCCGTTGAAGTTGTAGACGCCGAGGCGCCGGCTGGCGAAGACGTTGGTATAAACTCCGTTCAAATACCGGTAATCGGCGCCGAACTTTAGCGTGTGACTGTGTTTGGTCCAGCTCAGAGTATCGAGAAGCTGCATCGTGCGGTTCGCGCCCAAAGAGGAGGCGGTTCCGCCGGTACCCTGATAACCGGCGATCTTGACGTTCGGAACGGCGTTTCCGGTGGGAATCGAAAAGCCGGTCAGGCCCAGCTGGCCGGCAATGGTGCCCGCGTCGATGCCGTAGCTGGTGGCATAGTGATTCCCGCTGACACCGCCGCGAAGCTCATTGATGACAGACGGTGAAAGGACATAGTTATAGCCGCCCGATATGGAGTAATCCACTTCGGGCTGCGAGAATGGGCCGAGGAGCGCGGAACTGGTGCTGCTCGGGGGGTTCTGCACGCGCCGGTTCTTGTAGGTGAGGCGAACATAGGTCTGCTGCCTGGAAGAAATGATTTGATCGAAGCGGGTATCCGCCTGGTTGCTCTTGATGGGTGTGGCGAAGTAGGCGGCGTAATTGTTGGAGGTAGCGCCCGGCGCGCCGTAGTTCGGGAGCGGAAAGAGATACTGCAACATTTTCAGAGAGAGCGGTGAGATCTGGCTGGCTGGCACGACAGGTCCGCCTAATGAAGTTAAGTCGCCCTGCCGCATGGCGATGGATGGCACATTTTCGATTTGGATCACCTGCCGTGGAAGGCGGAGCGCTTCAAAGCTTCCGAAGAAGAACGTCTTGTTACGCCCGCTGTAGATCTTCGGAATCGAAACGGGGCCGCCCATGAAGATGCCGAAATCGTTCATCTTGAGAACTGGCGTCGTGTGAGTGAACGTATTCGCGGCATTCATGGCATTGTTCTGAAGGTTTTCAAACAAGCCGCCGTGATAGGAATTCGTGCCGCTCTTCGAAATCGTCGCAATATCGGCGACACCCCCGAATTCAGCGGGATTCACAACCTCGCTGACCCGGATCTCTTCGATCGCGTTGAAAGAGGGAAATAATTCGTTGATGGGACCGGATTCCGCCGCTCTTGGACCCATCACGCTAATGCCATCGATGGATACAGACAATTGCGAAGGATTCGCGCCCGCGACAGAAAGATTTCCGTTCGAGTCGATTTGCACTCCCGGTTGCGTTGTGAGGGTCTAGATGGGGCTTGTAGAGCCCGATGCGCGTGTCGCGATGGCGACAGGCAGGTCCACCAGTTCGCGGCCTGTCTTCGTCTCGGAGATGTTCGAGGTGTCGGTCTGAACCACTGCTCCCCGAGACGCTTCCACGTTTACGCTTTGCGTCTGCGTAGCCACTTTGAGAGAACTGTCCAGGCGTCTCGTCTCCCGGGCGAGCAGATCGAACGGAGCAAACTCCTGCCGTTGAAAGCCGGGAGCTTCAATGGTCAGAAGGTAGAGTCCGGCCTCAATTTCGGGAAACCGAAAGTCGCCGGCGTCGTTGGTTAGCGTGGCGCGCTGGGCATCGGTGCCCTTGTTCACAAGTTGAACTTTCGCCATGGCGACTATGTTGCCCGAGGGATCTTTCACAGTTCCGAGAACCGTTCCCGAAATCGATTGCGCGCGGGCGGAGTGAGAGAATGCTGCCGCGGCAGCGATCAAGAACAGAAGTTTGAAAGAATATCCGGACTTAAGGCCATACACGCTTCTTGAAGCCGGCTTGGCAATTCGAATCCGAAACGACATAGTACCCCCATCTCAGTACGGTGTTGAGTTTCAGTGGTGGGACGGGCCGCTTGAATACAGCGGAGGAGCCAGGCGGCAGATGAGCACTTCACCCTTGGTGCTCGCGATATCGCTGGGCTTCAGGAATGAAAAGAGCGACCGGATCACGTCCGGACAGCTACTTGCACGCCTGTAGCGTAAGTTGTTCCAGCTTACCGGCGAGATGCAAAACTGTCAAGAAGAATTCAATCGTGTCACAGAAAAGCCCCACAACGCTTGACAGCAGAGAAGGACGGGTGCTAATCTCCAGCCTAAGCAAAACAACGCATACCTGCTCAGGCAGTTAGTGCTCGCCCCAAAGTATGGAGCGAATTCCTCGCAGTCCAAGTTAGGACACTGCACCCAACACAATCTTAGAAGTGTCTTGTTAACCGCGGTAGCGCTGTTTTGCATTCCGAGGGGTAGGGCGCAGTGGCGTCTCCAACGATAAAAGAAAGGTCTTGCGGGTGATTTCCGATGTCAACAGGCATTATTTCTAACCGACCGCGGCTTACTTGGGGGCCTGGACGCATTCCGTGCTCGCGGCTGCTCTCTTTCATTGTTTTCATAGCGTCAGCTGCCGGATTAGCTGACGCCCAGTCCACCTTTGGATCTCTTCTCGGTACGGTCCACGATCCATCCGCGGCAACGATCGCGAGCTGCAAAGTTACGTTCCACAATACGGGTACGTCCGCGGAACGCTCGGCCATTACCGATCAGACCGGCTCCTATCTCTTCTCAAACGTGGAACCAGGTTCTTACACGGTAACCATGGAGGCCGGCGGGTTCCAACGGGCTCAGTATACAGGCGTCGAGATCACCGCGCGGCAGACGGTTCGTATTGACGGGCAACTCGCCTTGACGACTCAGAACGATTCCGTAAACGTGACTGCCGCGTCGGAGTCGCCGATCAATACCGAAGTCTCCAATATCGCCGAGACCAAGAGCGGGCGGGAACTGGTAGACCTTCCCATCGCGATCGGAAGCCGCGGCGCCGGGTCTACAAGCCCGATGTCCACTTTGACCACCCAACCTGGGGTGCAGACCGATGCGGCAGGCGGCATCTCCGTTTCCGGATCGAAACCCAGCATGCTTTCCATCAGCATAGACGGCCTCAGCAGCCTTGGCCCGCGTACCGCCGGACCATTGGTGGAGCTGTTCCCCTCCTTCAATGCAATAGCCGAGATCCGCGTCAGCGAAGTTAACAATACGGCGGAATTCGGCGGCATCAGCGACATAACTACCATCTCGAAGAGCGGCACGAACGGTTTTCACGGCGGGGGCTTTGAGAATCTTCAGAATACGGTCCTGAACGCGCGCAACCCGTTCAACGCGACCAGGCCGAAGCAGAACATGAATGATTTCGGTGGATACCTGGGTGGCCCAGTCCTGATTCCTAAAATCTACAATGGACGGAACAAAACATTCTTCTTCGCCAGTTATGAGGACCTGCGCCTGAAACAGCAGCAAGTACTGGTGCAAAGCGTACCTTCGCTCGCGCTGCGCAACGGCGATTTATCTGCTTACTCGAAGGCCTTCAATGCTCCGGGCACGGGAGTTCCCTACCCCGGCAATGTGATCCCCGCCAGCCAGATATCGCCACTGGCACAAAACGTTCTGAAGTACCTGTTTCCAGTTCCGAACACGGGAGCGCCCAACTCAATCTCTAACAACTACGTCCAGAACCTTGGGACGCCCGTCTCCAGTAAGCAGGGCGATTTCCGGTTGGATGAGAATATCAGCTCCAGGCAGACGGCTTTCGCGCGGTTCACCTATAAGCACCGCGATGTGACGGTTCCACCGACGGGTTCTATTTTGCTAGGCGCCTTCTCCAAGCCGGAAATCGATTTTGGCCTGACCGTCGCGTATAACTACATCCTTACGCCGACCCTCATCAATGAGGTGCGAGCCGGCTTCAACGGGAATCACTACTCCACGTCATTCAACGTCACCGCCAGCCAGATCGCCGGTGAGCTGGGATTGGCGGCCCTGCTGCCGCAACCGCTGCCGCAAGGAAACGCGGTGCCCAATTTCAACATAGCCGGTTTCCAGCCGACCGGCGGCACTGCTTCCTCCCACGGACTCAACAATACGAACCAGGTCCTCGATAACGTGACCTGGACCAAAGCGACGCATACATTTAAGTTCGGCGGAGACTATCGCCGGATGACCGGGAATGCGTACAACGTATACGCGGCGCAGCGCCTGGGCGTATACGGATTCAACGGCGCCGTTACGAATCTGGGTCTGAACGGACAATCCGCTTCCGCAGGCAACCCCGCATACATCGGTAATCCGTTCGCCGCTTTCCTGCTCGGTATTCCCGACACCACAAACCTTGACACGGTAATTCAGCCCGACAGCCTTGGATACGCGAACGCCTACGCGGTTTACGCGCAGGATGACTGGAAAGTCACGTCGCGGCTGACGTTAAACTACGGGCTACGGTGGGAGTACCATCCCATGTTCCAGGATCACCTACTCAACTCGACGAATTTTCTGCCGAACTACACGTCGATCGTGAACGGCCAAC
>JAOAPQ010000348.1 GCA_025462965.1 Bryobacterales bacterium | reverse complement strand
GGCAGGTACTTGGTCTGACCGTTGGTTCCTATGGAATTAAAGTTATAAGTTCCAGTAAACACCATACTTGACGAGGCGGAAGTCGCTCCGGTGGGACCAGTCGGACCTTGCGGGCCGGTGGGACCCGCGCTTCCAATACCGGTCGATCCCTGCGCGCCCGTTACTCCGGTCGGACCCGCTGCTCCGGTTAGACCGGTTGGTCCGGTTGCGCCCGTGCTGCCGTGCCCGGACTGCCTGCGCTGGCCGAAATCGAGATCCCGAAGTTGATTTGCGGGTTCAACAGCCACTGCTGGACCATGGGGGTTACATCTACGCTGATGAAGGATTGCGGAGATCCCACCGCGACAGTGCTCATTGGCGAACTGATCGTGGGCTGAGTCGCGAAGGTTACAGTACCTTCGGTCCATGCGCTGGTTACTTGCGCGAAGTCCAGCGCCCCAGCCGCTGGAACCTGATTCACATAAAGGATCAGCGTTACCTTGGTGATATTATCGGCCGTTGTCCCGGGCGGTAGACTCGATATGTCGAGCTGAAGAAAAGCCAGGTTGCCGTTGCCGACACTGAGAGCCGGAGCAGAGCCGAAATTCTGAGTCGTATTAGTGGCGTCGACGTGTGCGTCGCCTACCGGCACTCCTGCCGCCGCGCGGATCTGCTTCGGCGCCAGCCCTGCTATCAGCGCCAGGGCAATGGCCGCTTTCAGTCCGTGTCTGAGGACGGAACCCCTCCAATTTGTCAAAAAAATCCTCAATAGGTTGTCAGCTATATTTCTTATGCGCAATAAAATAATATTTTAAGAATTCAGTTGTTTCTTTGTGATTCGCGACTCCTCAGCGGGCGTGCGATCGGTCGTGGTGGGTGTTCTATACCGCGACGCAATCGCAGGCATACCGCGACTGCATAGTCACGTCATTGCATCAGGCTGTGGGCCTTTTGCTGCTTGGTCGGCTGCACTTCGGATTCGGGACGGGGCATTTCTTTGATCGTTCCTCTCCCAAGCGGATTCGCATTCCGGGTGGAACCTATTCCGCATGGGTCACGAAGCCCGCTGTTCAGTACGTGTAAAAGCCCACACGATCAAATACGTTGTTCCGCACCTTTGCCGACGCGCAAACCGAGGATACGCCCAATATTCCGTGGCCCGCGATCTGGAGAACGGCCGGCCAGTCGGAATGGCTGTGGCAGCCGGCTCGGAACTCAAAGCGTTTATTTAAAGTCTGACCGAGCGCGCTGAAAGATTGAAAAAAAGCGTGCCGATCAGCGGTGCTGAAGATCACGGCGAGAGGCGTAAAGCGTCGAGAGATGGTGCGGTCCGACGGTTTCGCAAGCGAAAGTGGCGAGAACGATGGGAAGGTGTGTTTCATCGCCGCCATCTCTTCCTCTTTATAGCTGCCGATACCAAGAAACTTTGGCCGGTTGTTGAGATAGTTCTGCATCACCAGACCGATGTGCGGATCGTAGTAAGTGCCGAGCCTAGCCAATATCCGCAACGTCTCATCGCTCGCGAAGAAACCATGTTCCACACCGGTGCACCCAGCTTCGGCGACCGCGCGGATCGCCTCGTCGCCATAGACATGCACCACTGAACGCAGTCCCTGCGCTTTGGCTTCCCCACAGCCGGCCGTTATTTGTTCATTGCTGAGCGTCCGTTGTCCGCCGCCAATGAGGGTTCCTGTCCACGCGAACATCTTGATCACGTCTGTGCCATCCGCTTTGTTCTTCCGCACGGCCTCCCGGATTTGGTCGGGACTAAGCTTGGCGTTGCCCACTGGCCGCAATGGAGTCAGCAAGCGGGACCCCGGAAGAACATCGCGTTGTATGGCGTCGCGAGCGTCGCCATCGATTGTGCTGGCGTAGGCGGAGGCTGGCAGATGCTGCTCCGCTATTACGTGAACGACCAGCCGATGCTGGACTGGGAGAAGCGCCGTCCAGGCTACGGCGTCCAGATCGATGCAAACCCGATTCCCTCAACTCAAAAGACAGGCAGCGATCGGAGCTAGCGAAACCAAAAGCTGCGTGACGTCGCGCTTCAACCTAAAACGCCTGTGGGTCATCAAAACAAGTGTGAGACTCGTGACTGTCGGATGCGCTCGAAAACGAGTACCTATATTCTTCCTGGCGAGGTCAGAACAGCAGCTTAGCCGATACCTGGACCAGTCGGCCAAGTTCTCGCGCCGGACGGACGGCATCGCAAAACGCGCGTCGGTATGCGTCGTCTCCTGCAATTCCCTGCCCCGTGAGCGTCAGCCCGCCCCGCCGTCATATTGATAACCAAGGTCACCGATGGGCCAGATCTCTGAGCAATTTCACCCTGTCCAGCCGTTCGAAACGGACCTCGGCGTGTCAGGACATTTTCATGAAAGCTGCAGTTCTCATCACAGGTGAAAATGTTTCGCGACCAACTCTCCGCGTCGAGGAGGTGCCGCGACCCGAGGTAACGCCGGGTCACGTGCTTCTGAAGGTTCGTGCCTGCGGCGTCTGCCGAACTGATCTGCATATTGTCGAAGGGGAATTGCCGCGACAACGCGATCGCGTCATCCTCGGCCACCAGATCGTGGGTGAAGTCGTGGACGGAGCAACTGAAAGACTTCCACTCGGAACACGCGCGGGCGTGTCTTGGATTGGCGGGGTGGACGGTAATTGTCCGTACTGCGTGCGGGGAATGGAGAACCTCTGCGACGCGCCTGTTTTTACCGGCTACACAGTCGATGGAGGTTACGCGGAATACGCTTTGGCGCGCGCTGACTTCGCGTTTCCTCTTCCCGCCCCGATCGACGATTTCCAGGCTGCACCATTGCTTTGCGCCGGAATTATCGGTTTCCGCAGTTTACGGGTTGCCGGCGTCGAGACTGGCGACCGCGTAGGGCTCTTTGGGTTCGGAGCCTCCGCGCACCTCGCAATTTCGGTACTGCTGGCATGGAAGTGTAAAGTGTACGTTTCAACGCGAGGCGCTTCGCACCGCCATCTGGCAGAATCGCTCGGTGCGACGTGGGTGGGTTCCGGAACTGAAAGGCCTCCCGTCGACCTTGACAGAGCTGTGACATTCGCTCCAAGCGGAGATGTCGTCATCGCGGCTCTGGGGAGTCTGCGGAAAGGCGGGGTGCTTGCGATCAACGCCATCCATCTCGATCGCTTTCCCCAGTTTGATTACGATCGGCTGCTCTGGGGAGAACGTCAAATCCGCAGCGTAGCCAACATGACGCGGGCCGACGCCCGGGATTTCCTCGAAATCGCGAGCACGATCGGTCTGAGGCCCCGGGTCACCATCTTTCCCCTCGATCGAGCGAATGAAGCCCTTGCGGCGGTAAAGAGCGATTCAATTGACGGGGCGGCGGTGGTTGTCCCGTGAACCGAACCCGAGGTGTCAGCGCTGCGAAGCGAAGTCCGGGCTATCAAACATGATCAGATAACCATCTCGAGCCGGTGTTCCGGCCGAGGCGGAGCGGGACGGAAGCACTGAAGAGCCGTGATCTGCGATGGCAAGGCGGCCAATTCTGTCTCAAGGGTCTCTCGCAAGATCTGAGGCTCGCAAACCGCGCGGATATTGACCAGCAACTCATGAACGCCGGCGGGCGAGGCGTCCAGAACACCTTCCACCTCGACCTCCTGGTCATTGGCGGTGATGCCCGCCTTTATGTATCCTGTGCCGCATTCGTCCAGGATTTTCAGATGCACGATTCGTACATCCCCGCGCGTGAGTGCTGCGGAGAGCCGGTCGAAGAATGGCCCGACGACCATGGCGGGAGATTGTGGGGTTTCCAGATTCACCGTCGCTCTGCAGTTCAGCCAGCTCAAAGCAGCTTCGGCCCGTGCATAGCGCGCATAGTCTATAGCCAAGAGCTTGCCGCCTGTTATCAGCTCTCCCGAGAGGGTTTCGTCCAGCCACTCCGCCACACCCTGACCGGTTCTTGAACTTAGGCTCCGTACCGACAATCCCGGCAGTTCAGGGGCCTGGCTGTGCAGGTCGGAGCGGCTGAAACTGACGAGATCCGCCTCGGCCAATTGATTCCGAAACAGGAACGACAGATCGGGGTCGGCCTTAGGCGACAGCAACTGGCGCGCGCGTTGCGGATCCACGAGCACGGTGAACGGCGCCACGCGGAACCGGTCCGCGTAGTCGCGCTTGAGAGGCTGCAGTGTGGTGGCGGAGATATCGGTGCAACTTCCCACTGCTTCGGCGAAGATCACGTCGGGCTGGTGCTCTCGCAAACGCTCGAGCGCATCGGCGAGATCCGAGAAGCGGCAGCAAAAGCAGCCGCCGGTAACCTGGTCCGCGTTCAACTTGTGCTCGCGAACCAGTCGGGTATCGACCAGGTCTTCCCCCTGATCGTTCAAGATTGCGGCGGGGCGCTTTCCCAGACTTTGCAGAACTCGAGCTGCGGCCAGGATCAGAGTTGTCTTGCCAGCGCCGAGAAAGCCGCCAAGCGGCACGATCACCGGACGGTGAATCAAGCGCGGATCTCCAAACGGTCTCCTGGTTTCAACTGCGTGAGCTCGGAAAATTCAACAGTACCGTACTCGCCTTGCCGGCGAAAGCCGTGGGCGAGCGGTGTCCCGTTGAGCGTTGCAGAAGCGCTGCCTGCCGCTGCACGAAAGGTAAAGGCGCGGCAGGCGAGCGAGCCTTTATGAACCTGAATATTAATGCCATTGCGCGATGTGGAAAACACACCCCACGCGGTAGCTGTCGACCAAAAACATCGGAAATTCGGCTCGGCGGACCGCGGCAGAGCGGTGAGGGCCTGCCGCGGTCCATCGTATTGGAAACCGCTCAGGGCGAGTAGGCCGGACCAGGCGGCCATGGCCCTGGCGTAGTGGTGGCCGCACTCGGCTTCATCCCAAGGGTTGCGACGCTCGCCATCATAGCGGTTCCGGATATTCTCGATGGCTTCGACTCCTTCGGGCACCATTCCTTCGTAGAGCATGTGGGCGGCGGTGGAGTACTCGAAGCCTGTCATGATTTCCGCGTAATACGGAAACGGAATTCGCGGTCTCGGCGCTTTGCCGTAATCACAGATGACCATAGCTGCTTCGTCGTTCAAGGCGAAGGTACGCTGGACCGAATTGTGCTCGAGCAGCGTGCGCTTGTAGTTGTACCGATGGATGGAGGCGAGAGTAGCGCGGGTGTTGGATTTATCCAGCAGCGCGCCCAAACCCGCGACGCAAGCCAGGTATTGCCCCACCATCTGATCTACCAGGCAACCCTCCCCAACCTGGAACTGCGGTTTCTCGGTGTCATCCGAACCCATGGTGCTGCGCAGCGACGGCGCGATGTCATGCTGGGGCCAGCCGCGAACCTTCTGCACATAGTACTCGCCGTTGAAGAGATTGGCGTCAATCCACTTGCTGCCGCTGTCAAATACCCGGCGATATTCCCCGGCAGCGGTAGCGTCGCCGACAGCGCGCGCCATCTCCTCCGCGGCGCGCAAAGCTGCGAGGTAGTAGATTCCGCACTGGGGGTTCGGGCCATAGAACTCGACGTCGTAGGTGTTGTGCTGCACGCCCTCCATGACGCCGTCACGATTTGCGTCCCAACCGCCAGGCACCCAGGCGAACTCGACGGCCTTTTTGATCCGCGGCCAGAAACTGCGAAGCCATTCGGCGTCACCGGTGAGCCGGAAATCGTAGTAGGCGTGGATGATCTGCCCCATCTGTCCATCGGCGGCTGCGAATCCCGAGCGTTGCTTGCCGTCAGGGAGCAATTGGCGGAAATGCATTGCGCCCGCATCGTCCATCGAAAATCCGAAAGCGGCTTTGCGCAGAGAACGGGAGAGGGAAGGAAACAGGTGCGCCGTAGCGGTTTCATAGTTCCACACGTGCGTGCAATTTCCGAAGCAACACCCGATTTTGTCGTTGACGCCTTCGAAGCCGTGGAACTCGCCATCCGCGGTGCGGAAGCACGTCGTGGTGACAAGCGTGGAAAGATTCGCGCTCGCGGCGTCTTTCACCGGTCCCGGTAGGGTGCTTTCGCGGAGGGATTGAGCGAAGAGCCGGGTATCTTTCTCAAGCCGTTCCAGGTTAGCGGATGCGTATTCGGCTGCTTCCCAAGCGCCCGGGAATCGCGTGCAGTAGTGGTTACCAATGACGGTGTCTTCATCGCCTTTCGGAGCCGTCCACCCGCAGCGCCGCGGAGTCCTGTTTGGAAAATGCCATGCCAGCAGGAAGGTGTAATCAGCGCGGGCTCCGGCGGCCAGAGTTCGCTTCAGACAGAGCGCGCCGACGGAATTGCGGGATTCGGGTTCGGTCAGTTCACCGTCGGCAGAGAAGTCGTCCCAAAAAAGCATGGGCGAATTCCACCAGCGGCCCCGTTCCCAACCGCGCATCCACGTCACATTGCCATCGCCTGCGCCGAGTAAGCACAAAGCGAAACTTCCGTGCATTATGTCGGTTTGGGCCAGACCGGGGTTGGTCATGAGCAGCCCTTGCAGCCCGTTCCCGATGCGATAGTTGGATTCGCGCGTATCGTTAGCCGGCCGTTGCGAGGGACGGGCTTCCGGTCCGCCGGTCGGGTTGTCGATCGAGAAAGCTATCGACGCTTTGACCGTTCGCCGCCCAGGGTTGAACACGCGATATCGCAGCACGGCCACAGGCAACCCGGACTCGTCCGCTTCGTGCGGAATGAACGGCGAAAACGCCTCGAGCGAGACGCGCACCGGAAGCGACCGATCCTGGAATTCGATGCTGGCGAGAGGAAACTCGCCGGTGAAGGTTGCCGAATCCAGGCGCTCCAGGCCCGGAGCGTTTTTCGAGCCTAAGCCGTTCTCGCCCTGGTAAGGCACTTGGATGCGGGACTCCAGTACCTTCGCGACCGGCTTACCGTTCGCGGCCTGAACCCATATGGAAGGAAACGCGTACGACGGTGAGTTACCTTTATCAGCGCGATTGAAAATCTCCCAATCGCGGAGTTGTCCACGGCCACCCAAGCTGATGCTTCCGGCACCTACGCCACCGAGCGGAAAGGCGATTTGCTGTAGCTGGCGACCTTTAAATACTCGCGGGTAGGTGACTTGACCGGCGTGAGCGGATTGCGCCGGCGGATGGGCTGACGCTGCCTGGTCGGTTACTGCGGCTCCGGCAAGCTGCGGCGCCAGCCCTGCTCCCAAAGTTACCTGCTGCAGAAACGCCCTGCGGGCTGATTTATAGTTTTTGCCGGCCATTGGTTTGCTCTATTAGAACAAAAGTTTCAGCGCGAGTTGGATATCGCGGGGCAGATTCGTCTGCCATGAACTCCTCTGAAATAGCCGTGATTCGATTGCGCGTGCGAGCAGCGTAATCCACTGCAAAATGGTGGACTAACAAACGGATATCTTCGGGGCGACGACATAGCGGCGGTAGTTCAAGTAAGGGAAATATGTCCGGCGCCCAGGTCCACCTTCGGCAGGCAGCGGCAGGGCCCGATCCGCAGATATCAGGGTGGGCTAAGCAAGCGCTTCGCCGTCTCGGGCTTGATTGAAGCTGCGTCACACCTCTTGAGTTGCCGAGTGCCTGTTATCGAAAGCCGAGTTCAGCAAATACCGGATTAAGATGCAGGAAAGCAGGACTCTCAGACAGGCCGCGCCGTCGTTCCGGACGATTGATAGTCATTCCCTCACGTGACTCCTGGTCGTACCAATCCGCAGCCGGGTCGATTCCCGAATGCGCAGTTCCGCGTTCAGCGTGATCGCCAGCGGTTCCGCCGGTTCGCCGTTCTCAATCTGCCCGATCAGCATCTTCGCTCCCCGATACCCGATCTCATATTCGGGTTGCGCCACTACGGTTACTCCCGGAGAATAACTCTCATTGCCGGGCAGTTCATCGAAAACTGCCAGTGCGATGTCTGCGGGGCAGAACAGTCCGAGTTCCTTGAGCGCTTTCAGTGCACCCATGCCCATCATGCCGTTCGAAACGAAAAGCGCCGTTGGCGGCAGGGGCGCCAGCATCATGCGTTTGGTCAGCAGATAGCCGCTTTCCGTTCGAAAATCGCCATTCCCGATCAGGGTCGGATCCTCCTGCAGACCTGCTTCGGCGAGGATATTGCGGTAACCCTGCAATCTGTCGATCGCGTTCTGAAGTTGCATGGGGCCGGTAATGATTCCGATCGCGCGATGGCCCATAGATACCAGGTGGCGGACGCACATCTCCGCGCCGCGCACGGCGTCCACCGTAACCGAACTCAATCGGATTCCCCTTGGGACCCGGTCAAGGCAGACGACCGGGATGCCGGAAGCCACGGTATTTGTGATGTGTTCGGTGTCTCCGTCACTGGGCGCAATCACCAGCAGAATACCGTCCACGCGGCGATTGCGCAGGACCGACACCACCCGCTTTTCGCGCTCGATCTGATGATCCGTATTGGACGTTACGAGCAGATAATCGTGTTCGATGGCCGCATCCTCGGCGCCGCGGACCATGCGCGGGAAGTAAGGGTTGGTGATATCGGAGATCACCATGCCCAGAAGATGCGTTTGCTTTGTTTTGAGACTGCGTGCGATCTGATTCGGGTGGTAGTCGAGCGATTTCATCGCCCTGTCCACCCGGTCGCGTATTGCCGGGTTGACGCGGGTCGACCCACGGAGAACGTTGGAAACCGTTCCCACGGATACCTTCGCTTTCCGCGCAACCTCCTTGATGGTGACCATTGTAGTCAGCTTACCGCTCCCGGTCACTTGTCGCCTTGGATTTTCGTGGCTGCATCGATCATATATGAACCGATTCACTAGATAAAATCATTGACTTCACGGCATCAAAGTGATAGTTCTATGAATCGATCCAGGTGAAGTCTTACCCGCACACCTCGCGATGGACCGTGGCCGCTCTCCTCGCAATCGCAACCGGTCTCAGCTACCTCGACCGCCAGAGTTTCCCCGTCGCGGCCGGAGAGATCTCGAAAACAATCGCGATTTCCGACCCGCAGTACGCGCGGCTTCAGTTCCTTTTCCTCCTCACTTACGGGATCATGTACGCCGGCGGCGGCCGTCTCCTGGATGTGCTCGGCACCCGCCGCGGCTATGCGGTCTGCATGCTCTGGTGGTCGGCTGCTACTGCGCTGCACGGCTCGGTCTCAAGCGTAACCGGTCTGGGCTGGGCGCGCCTTCTTCTGGGGTTCGGCGAGGGCGGAGGATTCCCCGCCTCGGCCAAGGCGGTTTCAGAATGCTTCTCCGCGAAAGAACGCTCCTTTGCTTTCGGAATCTTCAACGCGGGCTCGAGTCTTGGCGCGATAGTGGCGCCTCCTCTGGTAGCGGCGATCATCCTTACTTCCGGCTGGCGGGCTCTCTTCCTCGCCGCCGGACTGGCCGGCCTCTTTTGGCTCGCCTTCTGGTGGAAGTTGTACAGCGTTCCTGCTCACCCACTCGGGCGCACCCCGGTCGTGCCGCCTTCCCGCGGCTGGAGACATCTCTTCCGCAGCAGGAACACCTGGGCGCTTTTGCTGGCGAAATTCCTGTCCGATGCCGCCTGGTACTTCTTCCTGTTCTGGCTTCCCCGATATCTCAGCGAAAGTCGACACCTCGATATCAAAGCGATCGGCTACTTCGCGTGGATTCCTTACGCTTTCGCCGCTACGGGAAGTCTCGGCGGAGGCTGGTGCAGCGCTTTTCTGATCGGGAAAGGCCTGTCCCTGGGTAGTTCGCGCCGCATCGTACTGGGTATTTCGGCGAGTTTGCTGCCCGCGTCGCTGTTTATCGCCGATGCCCCGCTCGGTCTCGCCATCGTATTTTTCAGCATGGCGATGTGCGGCCATCAGTGCTTCTCAACCATGATGCAGACGCTCACCGCGGATCTGTACCACCCTGCCGAAGTCGGCTCCGCCGCGGGCATAGTGGGGGCGGCCGGATCGTTCGGCGGCATGCTGTTCAATCTGCTGGCAGGCGCGATCCTCGCCGCGACCCACAGCTATGCGATCGTCTTTTTGCTCGCCGGCATTATGCATCCCTGCGCCTTTGCAGTCCTCATGTTGCTGCTGCGCCGCATCGGCCCCGCGCATCGGCCCTCCAATCCGGCAGTTGAGGCCTTCGCATGAAACAATTTCTGTCCCGAATCAGGAGCCACTCAATGAAACCCAAAGGAACCGCAGCTATATTGGAGGCGCTTTGCATCGCGGCTATCGCCTCGATCAGCGCTGTACCGGCGTCCGCTCAACAGGTGCGCCGGATCTCTTACTCCGACTACCGTGATAAAGTCTACGCCGCATGGCTGGGCCAGGTGACCGGCGCCGCCTACGGTTTTCCTTTCGAAGGCAAGGCTCGCAACGCCATCCAGCTCGATCACACCCTGAAAGTCTGGGACGACGCGGTCGTCGATGACGACTACTACTACGAAATGGTCGCTCTTTACGGATTCGAACGATTCGGTGTCGGCATGACCGTGGAGCAACTCGGCACCATGTGGAAGGAATATAAGGCAGGCACCTGGGGCTCGAGCGAACAGGCCCGCTTCGCGCTCGAACGCGGCATCAAGGCGCCCGATTCCGGCAGTCCCAAATACAACCGTTGGTTCCATACCATCGGGTCGCAGTTCTCTTCCGACATTTACGGCATGATCTCGCCTGGCATGGTGAACCTGGCGGGCGCGGTGGCCCGCAACTATTCGCACGTGAACGGCTATGCGGAGGGTTCCGACGGAGCCGTTTTCGTTGCCGCCTGCATCAGCGAAGCGTTCTTTGAAACCAACCCGACGAAGATAGTCAGACAAGCCGCGCAGCTGATCGACCCGCGGTCCAATTACCGCAAAGCTGTCGATTTCGTACTGCAGAGCTATGAGCAGGGTAAATCCTGGCGCGACGTAGCCGCCGAAAGCGAAGCACGCTGGCGTCCCGACTATCCGCAACTCAACAACTCCGTGGCCAACGGTGCGCTCGTGGCCCTCGGGATCCTGTATGGCGACGGCGATTACGTGAAGAGCATCAACGTCGTGACACAGACCGGCGATTTCACCGATGCCGATTGCAACGCGGCCAACGTATCCTCCGTCGTGGGCGCAATGCGCGGCCCGAAGGCGCTGCCCGCCAGTCTGACCGATCAGTTCCACGACCGCATCTACGGAGATCACATGGGCCCCCTGAAATTCGGCCGGGTCATCGACGAAAAGATCAGCAATCTGGCCGACCGGATCGCGACCGTCGGCGAAAAGAACCTGCTCGCCAACGGAGCACGCCGCGAAGGCGGCACGCTCGTCATTCCGGTTCAGACAGCAAAGACGCAGCCCCTCGAATACTTCGACATTAACGACTACGGTTCTCTCTGGAACCCCGATTGGAAGCTCTCCGGAGGGGCGCGCGGCGGCGCCGGCGCGACATACCTAATAGACGATGTCCTCGTAACGTTCCCTCGCGACGCCCGTCCGTGCCTTCTCGAACGCACCGTCGCCATTACGGCTTCGAACGCGAAACTGTATTTCGAAGCGGGCGCGGTGGGAGGCCGTCCCTGGAGACTACAGGTGATGGCGGACGACGATATTGCTCTCAACCAAGGCATAGGATCCGCGGGCGCAGCGCCTGCGCCTGTTGCTCACATCCCCGGAGCCATTGAGGAACAGGAACCGCAACCGGAATGGACCCCTGTAACGGTGGACCTGAGCGCCTACAAAGGCCGCACCATCGTCCTGCGTCTCTACCAGTGGGCCCCCTTCTCGCAGGTCCCAGGCCCGGCCTACTGGCGCAAAGCGCGTCTGGAATAGACGAGCGATATCGGAAAGACATATCGGAAAGACACCCTTGCTTTGCGTGAGAGAGAGATATATACTCGCTCAAACGCATTTGGTGAATCGATTCACCAGACTGGAAGGGAAAATGAAACAACTCAGCCAAGTCATCGCTGCCGCCGTCCTCGCTCTCGCGGCTTCTCGTTCAGCAACAGCGCAGTTTACTGGCGGTATCGAAGGAACTGTCACGGACTCCACCCAGGCTTCCATCGCCGGCGCCCAGATTCTGCTGATTAATGAATCGACTCAGGCAACGCAGCGCGCAGCTACCTCTGACGTCGGTTACTTCCGCCTCACCGAACTGCCCCCGGGTACTTACCGTCTGGAAGTTCACCGGGATGGCTTTAAAACCTGGGTGCAGACGACTCTCGTGCTTTCAGGCGGCGAAGCCCGCACCGTCTATCCCCGGCTCGACGTCGGCGAACAGACCACAAAAGTTGAAGTAACCGCCGCGCTCAACGCCATTGAGACCCGCTCCAGCAATATTTCGCGATCCGTTGAGGAAAAGACCATCGACGAAGTGCCTATGGTGGGCCGCAACGTTTTCGGCGCCATAGTCGCGCTTGCGCCGGGCGTGACGGGCAGCGGCAATTTGTTCGGAAGCGGTTCGGCAAACGCGCAGGACAGTTTTCAGGCCGAACCTGCATATCAGATCAACGCGGCGGGCCAGCGCCAGGAACAGAACGAATACGATGTCGACGGCACCAGCGTCAACGGCAATTCGCGCGACGGCATTGCCAACCTGACGCCGGAACCCGACACCGTGCAGGAGGTCCGCGTCTCCGCCAACTCCTTCTCCGCCGAGAAAGGGCGTAACAGTGGCGCGCTGGTGGAAGTATTCACCAAGTCGGGAACCAACCAGTATCACGGGACCATGTCCGAGTTCCATACCGACAATGCGCTCACGGCCCGGACTATTTTCCAAAGCACCATCCCCGCCTCGCGCCGCAACGAATGGGGCTTTACCGCAGGCGGTCCCGTCATAAAGAACAAAACTTTTATCTTCGGCAGTTCTTACTGGCTGAATACCTCGACCGCCTCCACTTCGGTCGTGAGGGAAGAGACACCCGACCTGGTGAACTTCGTAAAAACCACCTTTCCCAATTCCCTGGCCGCGAAGTTCTTCACGCTGGACCCTCCGGCCATTTATCCCACGGCTTCGATCAGCACCGTCGCCCAGATCGCCGCGGCCAATCCCGGCAGCTTCCCGTTTTCCATGTTCCCCTCCGCCCTGCCCGCCGTGGGAACCGCGACCATACCCATCGTGACTCCCGCCCCCGCCCGGCAATGGAATTTCCGCGTGGACCAGAACCTTCATGGCTATAACGACCGAATCTATTTCAATTTCTATCGGCCGAGTCAGAACGCCGTGGTCCCGAGCATCCGTCCCAATCTGTCTTATCCGTATCCAACTTCGAATGTTTTTGCCCGGCTCGACTGGACACATGTCTTCAATCCGTCGCTGCTGAACGATATCTCCGTCTCGCTTGTCCGTGCCGGGGGCAATTATCCTTCCGCCCCGGGGGACGCCGCGAATCTGCCGAACGTTAACGTCACCGGAATCAGCACCGGCTTCGTTCAGGCCGGCCCGTATCGCTTCCAGCACAACAACTACATCGTTCACGACGGCGTGAGCTGGATCCGCGGCAACCACCAGTTCCGCTTCGGCATGGATCTCGACCGGCAACAGGGCTACGCGGTGCAAAGCAATCTGTCGCATCCCACGTTTCAGTTTTCCAACATCCTCGATTTCTCTCAGGACTTGCCCAACGCCCAGTCCGGCCCGACCATTGATATTGTCAAAGGCGATACCGCGCTCAACCTCTACCGCAAGCTCTACGTGATCTACACGGGCGCTTATCTCCAGGACGATTGGAAGGTTAATAAGCGCGTCACGGTCAATCTGGGGCTCCGCTCGGATTACTTCGGTCATTGGGCCACAGGGCATCAGGGCACTGTCCCCTTCCCGATATTCACGCTCGGCCCGGGAGCCACCTTCGCGCAGCAAGTGGTTTCCGGCACCATGCAGGTACGCGGTCCCGGTTACTTCGCACTCAACACGCCGAACGGCTGGGCACCCCGATTCGGCCTCGCATGGGACGTGTTCGGCGACGGCTCGACCTCCGTTCGTGTCGGTTACGGAATCTTCTACAGCCGGGTCGGCAACCTCGCCTACGGCACCAATGGCAGCAATACGAACCCTCCCGCATTCGGCTCGCCTTCCCTCAATATTCAGCAGGGATCTAAGTTCAGCTACCAGCTGGGATCCAGCAATGGTTATTACTTCCCCCCACCGCCGGGTTTCACCTTTCAGATCGGCCCCTCGGGAGGAATCGTCGGCAACCGCGTTTCCGTCGGTGGCATGGATGCCAATCCGAAGCAGCCCACCACGGGCGACTGGACCGTGAGTCTCCAGCGCCGACTGGGCGGCAATTTCGTCCTCGAAGCCGATTACCTTGGTACCCGCAGCCAGCACCTCTACACTCAGACCGACATCAACCGTTACGCGGGTAATCTGGTGGCGACGGGCGGATCTCTCACCCGCCTGAACCCGGCCTTCGGCTCCATCATCTACGGTCAAACCATCGGCAACTCAAGGGCGAATATATTCTCGTTCTCGGCGGGCCGCCGGTTTGCGCACGGATGGTCCGCCCGCTCCATCTTTACCGTGGGAAGGGCCCTCGATGCGGACAGCAGCAACGACAACGGCATAGCCAATGGCCGCAACATTCTGGATGTCTCCGACATACGCGGCCAGTGGGGCCGCGCCGATTACGACATCAGGAAGCGGCTGGCGCTCGACGCCGTCTGGGAAGTGCCGATGCCTTTTCAGAACCGAATCCTCAAAAACACCATTGGCGGCTGGCGTCTTTCCACAATCGCCATCCTGCAAAGCGGATTGCCGTTCTCCGTTTACACCAGCGCCGCGTATCCTTCCGGAGACTACAACGGCGACGGTTTCAATTACGACTATCCCAATACCCCCTCGTTCGGGAACTTCGTCTCGGTTTCACGCAGCGCGTTCATCACGGGTGTGTTTAAAGTTAGCGACTTTCCGGTGCCGCCCAAAGGGCAGGAAGGAAATCTGGGACGCAACACGTTCGAGGGGCCGGGCCTCGCGAACGTGAATCTCAATGGCATCAAGGCCGTTCACATCCCCTGGTTCATTGGCAAGGAGGGTGCCACACTTGAGCTTCGCGGCGAATTCTTCAATCTGTTCAATCGCGTGAACCTTTCGCAGCCCACGTCCGATCTGTCCAGTGGTCTGTTCGGAAAATCGACCGGCCAGAAGCAGCCCAGGGCTATCCAATTGGGCCTGCGAATCGCTTTCTGATTTCGGCTAGACGACATTATGCGCATCCGACTTTCCCTTGCGAATCGCGGCGTTCTTACCATTCAATACGGCTGACGATGCTGTAATATGTTAGCGCGCAGCTCGATGCGAGCAACGTCTTTCACGCGAACGATACCGCCGTTCGCGGTTTCACGGTCGATGACGTTTCCGAACTGTTCCGGAGAAGTCAGCCGGCCCTGGGCGAGCACGGATAAGCACGGGAAGAGATTGGGCGGTTCAATCACGCAGAGCAGCGTTGGACGCCGCCGGAAAATCGAGTATTGTACCCGGCAGCGAGCCGACCGTTGCAAGGGGAGTCTTGTCTCATGCAAGATGAGCCTGAAGGGGATGCTGGTTTCTCACACAAGATGAGCCTGGAGGAAGGAAACGGCATGCTGGGGATTGATCATCAGCATGGAAGACGGAGGAAGGCTGAGCCT
>JAOAPQ010000262.1 GCA_025462965.1 Bryobacterales bacterium | reverse complement strand
GAATGTATCTTGAGCGCCTCGTCCAACCAGTCTTCGCCAGCTAAGAACAGGACCTACGCGTTCATCACCCGGTACATGCGATCGGTCAAATCGTGATTTGGTTGCGGCCATTGCGCCGCGCGCGCAGTTCGGCGGTTGCCAGGCGGTGGCACTTCAGGCAGAGCGTGCGAATGTTGGAGAGGTCGCACTCCCCGCCGCCTTCCACCACGGGAACGATATGATCCGCATCCCACAGGCTGGATCGGCTCATCCGCGTCAATCCCCATTCGCGCAGTGCGCGCAATCTCCGATCGCCGCGTGATCTCTTGATCCATAGCCAGGCAGCCAAGGTGTCGGCTGCGCATATTGCGCAGATACCGCGATCGCGTGCCAGCACGCATTCACGCAGATAGCCCGGGTCCGTGCGCAGCCGCCACTCATTTACGCAGTACTCGGAGCAAAACGTCCGGCGTCCCGGCGTCACTTCAAGCGAACACCAACGGCAGAGCGGACGGCCATTTGCCCCAGTCGGCAGTTCTTCACGTAGCGCCCGTCCGCCGGGCATGTTGCGCGTAGTGCTCAATTTGTTCCAAGATAATCCGCCCAGGCTTCGCTCTGCCCCGGCGCATCGAACGTCCCGCGCCAGTAATCTTCGAATTTGGCGATTTTCTCTTTCGAACGTTTCTTGAGGTAAGAACGGACCCTGGGCGCGTGGTCTCCCAGTAAATCGAGCGTTGTCGCACAATCGTTCAGATCGCCGAGGGCATCCTGCAAGGGCTTCAGCAGTTCCAGACGTTTCTCCAGGCTCTTTCCATAGACCTCGCGGAACAACTCCAGAGTGTACCGAAAATGTTTCGTCCGCAAGCGTAATTTGTGCATGGTCTTGGCGGAATGCTTTCCGCCAAGCAGCTTTCTCCCGGCGCGAAAATAGTCTCCCGCCAGCATGGGCAACTGCGCGCGCGCGTTATCAAGGGCGCCGGCATTTTCGCTCCATTCTAGAGCGATCTTCTTCGCCATCTATAATTTAAGCTCCCTGCGGTAGCGCTTGGCGAAATCATCCTGCCCAAGAGCCTTAAGTTCTTGCGCCAAGGTCAATTCAGCCGCGCGGCGTGCTTTGCCGAGTTTCACCAGAATCTTGCCGTCGCTCGGCATTCCGCCTTTCGTCAAAAGCTCGCCTGCGATGTCACGGTTACGCACATCGCCCGCGAGATGCATTATCTCCCGAAGTTCCCCGCGTAGCCGACCCGCCTGACCGTCCGGGAAAAAAATGTCGAACGTTCGCAGGCACTCGCTCAACCGGCGAATGCTTGTGCGCAGGTCGTGAATCGCGTCCGCCGTTCCGTCCCGCTCCGCCGCTCGCATCCGCGCGGCGAGCTTCCGCAATAAAGCGGACGCCTGCCGATCAACATAGCTTTTCAAGGTAGCACCTCCCACGTCACGCCCTTGTGCGGCTGAGCACGATCGGCCTGTCATACACTTGCTGGAAGAACTCGCCCGCGCGCTCGGTCGCCCAAGCATCCAGGTCAACGTCGCGATTCGCATGCAGCTTGATTACCACTTCGGAAGGGCGAATCGTGCATTCGAGCGATTTCACCCGCTGGCCGCGGCTGCGGTCCAGGTTGTCTGCGATCCGCAGCAGCGGCGAGAGCAGCATCACCGCGCGGCGCGCTTCGGCGTCGAGCGGCTGCCAGTTCGCGTGCTCCACCGAGGGAGGCGCCTTGCGGTGATACCGGCACAGGTTCGCGATCACCTGGCGCTCCCGCTCGGTAAACCCCGGCATGTCCGAATTCAACACTACGTAGAACGAGTGTTTATGGTGGCGCGTGTCGCTGATAAAGTGTCCGATATCGTGCAAATGCGCCGCGGCTTCCAGCAAGCGGCCGAAGCTCGGAGAAAGTTTGTGCAGCGGTTCGAGCGCGACAAACAGATCGACGGCCATTTTCGCGACTTTGCGAACATGCTTCATGGAGACGCAATAACGAGTGGCCATCGCTTCCACCATATCGCGTTGGTCGCGGCTCATCTGGATGGCGGCGCGGCCGGTCGAGCGCAAGGCCAGGTCGGCAATGACGCCGTCCCGCACACCTGCCACTGAGTAGTAGAGCGAGGGCAGCGAGAGATCTTTTAGCACGCGCAGGAGGACGGCGGTTCCCGGAATGATGATTTCCGCGCGGCGCGGCCCGATACCCACCACCTTGCGGCGCTGTTCCAGCGTGCTGCTGGAAAGCAGGCCGTAAAGCGCCCGGATCTGAGCGGTGGAGGCGCGCAGTCGGTCCGAAAAATCACGCTTCGCGCGTGGCACCTGGTTCACCGCGCACACCACGGCGGCGGCCGTCGCCGAGGTCGCGATAACGCGGTGAATGGGCAGAGTTCCGATCCGGCGCACCGCTGAAGCGAGGCGCTCCTCGATATATTCATCCAGACGATGCAGTTCGGTTGGCTTCGGAGGCTCGGACCGCAGGAAAAGTTCCGAGAGCCGCAGCGCGCCGAGTTGCTTGGAAGCGGCGAGCAGTATGCGTCCACTATCGCTCAAGATGAGCTCGGCCGAGCCGCCGCCGATGTCGATCATCAGCACGCGTTGTTTAGGGTGGGGCCAGCGGCTCTGGACGCCCATGTGGATGAGGCGCGCTTCTTCCTGTCCGGAGATGATTTCCACCGGCGTACCGGCGGCTGCGGACACGCGCGCCAGAAACTCCTGTTGATTGCGGGCGTCTCGGACCGCGCTCGTCGCCACCGCCCGGATCGCGACGGGTTCCAGCCGCTTATAGGTCTGCGCCATGTTTGCGAGGGACGCACACACAAAATCCATCGCTTCTGGGCTTACGCTGCCCGTGCGAAACACGCTCGCCCCGAGCCTGGTGACCTGCCGTTCGGAAGCCAGAACGCGAATCGAGGGCAACGCGCCGTTCGCCCGAGGCGTTACCTCGGCGGCTTCCATGCGGACGGAGTTGCTGCCAATGTCAATAGCTGCGTAGAGGGGCATCGGGAGCGTCTGAAGCTATAATACTGGCAACGCAAAAACTGGCTTACTTCTATGCAGGTTTATATCTTACGGCACGGCATTGCCGAAGGTCACACGGCCCGTCGCAGGGATTCGGACCGCGCGCTGACAAACGAGGGTACGAAGAAACTCGCGAGCGTTTTGAAGGTGGCCGGGAAGGCGGGCGTTGCCCCCTCGCTGATACTCACGAGCCCGTACGTTCGAGCCCGGCAGACGGCCGAAATGGCGGCTGAGGCGTTGAACTGTCCCAAGCCGCCGCTCGATATCGACTCGTTGGTTCCGCATAGCTCGCCGCAGGCCGTCTGGAACGATGTGCGCGATCACCGCACGGAAGAAGCCCTGCTTCTCGCCGGGCATGAGCCGCTCCTGAGCCAGGTCGTGGGTTATTTCCTCGCCGTTCCCGCGTTGCAATTCGATTTCAAGAAGGGCGCGCTGGTTGCCATGACCATCGATAATTTCCGCGGCGAGCCGCACGGCGTCCTCCAGTGGATACTCACGCCGCGACTGGCCAACGGATGAACATTCATAAGGCGACAGCGTTGTATGAGGCGTGGCTGGGCCGCCAGATCCGGCTCCTGCCGGCGGACCTGGAACTCAAACACAAGGCCATGGCCGAATCCGTGTTCATGTTCTTCCGCGCGACCTTCTATAGATGGATGCAGGTCTGGCCCATGACGTGTGCGGAATGCGTCAAAGCTCCGGAGTTGCTGGGCGTGGGGGATCTGCACGTGGAGAATTTTGGCACCTGGCGCGACATCGAAGGCCGGCTGGTATGGGGCATCAATGACTTCGACGAAGCTTACGAAATGCCCTACACGGTGGATCTGGTGCGCTTGGCGGCCAGCGCACACCTGGCAATTGCGGAAGCTCACCTTGCCATCGAGCGCAGAGACGCGTGCGATGCGATTCTGTCCGGGTACGTGACTGGACTGAACGCGGGCGGCCGCCCGCTCGTGTTGGCCGAGAGCCACGGCTGGCTCCGAACTCTGGTGAGCGGAGTTCTCCGGGATCCCTGCCACTTCTGGCAAAAGCTGGATGCGCTTCCCGTGGTGCGGAACACTCCCCCGAGCGCGCGCAAAGGCATTGAACGATTGCTGCCCGCAAAGGGCCTGAAGTACAGCGTGAGGCATCGGATCGCGGGATTGG
>JAOAPQ010000246.1 GCA_025462965.1 Bryobacterales bacterium | reverse complement strand
ACGTTGCGCCGAGGCCCAAGCCCCTGGCTCAGCATGGCAATCCAGCTGCCTATGATCTTTTGCAAAAACTCTCTAACGAGGTTAGCGACCTGCCCCAACTGAACTGTATATTATCGAGTGGCCTATGGGCGCTTCTGCAGGGCCATTCCCAGCGGACCGGCCAGCCCGCGGGGCATATCGTCAGTAAGGCTCTTGCCGCTTACTTTGACGTCGCTCACCACACGATGTATCAGGTCTCGACGGCTACGGCCCTCGTCGAAGGGATATATCAGGGCGCGGTACGGGTCGGCGGCCTGCGGGAACACGGCGATCTGGGATTAGGCACTTTTGAGGATCTGGACGGCGAGATGGTGATCGTCGATGGACACTTCTTTCAGGTACAATGCGACGGTTCCGTGCGGGAGGTCGACGATGCGGTTCTGAGCCCTTTCGCAGTGATCACCCGGTTTGCCCCCGAGCCGGCAGTCACGCTAAATCAGTGCCCCGATATGAGCCACCTGACTTCCCGGTTCGATAGTCTCCGCCATTCCGACAACGTCTTCTTTGCATTAAGGGTCGATGGACAGTTTGACTACGTGCACACGCGAGCGATGTGCCGGACGAAGGAGGGCGTGCCGTTAGTCCAGGCCGCTGCGATTCAACCCGAGTTTGACTTTCATGAGATCAGGGGAACCCTCGTAGGGTTTTGGACTCCCGAGTACGCGAAAACGTTCAACGTACCGGGCTATCATCTGCACTTCGTGTCTGATGATCGCACCCGTGGTGGTCATCTTCTTCAATGCAGTGGGTCGAACTTGCGCCTCCAGATCCAACGGGAAGGTGACTACCGTATTGCGCTGCCGGAAACCGACGCATTCCTGAAGGCAGATTTGCGCCGTGACCCGGCCGCGGATCTCGCGCAAGCAGAGGGAGAAAAGAAATGAGCACACTCGCGACACAACCCGCACCGCATACAGGCGCTGACCTCCTGGTGAAGAGTCTGGAGGCCCAGGGTATCGAATACATTTTTGGCATACCCGGAGCCAAGATCGATAAGGTCTTCGATACGTTGTTGGACTCCAAAATCAAGACCGTAGTCTGCCGCCACGAACAAAATGCGGCGTTCATCGCCGGAGGCATCGGCCGCATGACAGGCAAAGCGGGGGTGGCCTTGGTCACATCCGGGCCGGGCTGCTCGAACCTGGTCACCGGCCTGGCGACAGCGAACTCGGAAGGTGATCCGGTTGTTGCGATCGGAGGCGCCGTGGCGACTGCCGATCGGCTGAAACAGATCCATCAAAGCATGGATACCGTTAACCTGTTCCGCCCAATCACTAAGTTCAGCGCCGAAATCGACTCCCCAGATTCAGTTTCAGAAGTGATCGCGAACGCCTTCCGCGCCGCTGAGTCGGGGCGCCCAGGAGCAGCATTCGTGAGCGCTCCCAAAGACATCATGGCGGGAATGGCCAAGGGTGAGGTCCTGACCCCGACTGCGCCCGGAATCCTCGGACCGGCAGATGCCGACGCAATCACCTCGGCAGGCCGTCTGATCAGCAACGCCAAGCAACCCGTTTTACTGCTCGGCCTGCTCGCTAGCCAGATGCGCGCTGCGCAGGCTATACGAGAACTGCTCGCCAAAACGAAACTTCCAGTGGTTTGTACATATCAGGGGGCGGGAGTCGTACCGCGAGAGCTTTTTGATCGTTTCGGCGGCCGCGTCGGTCTGTTCCACACCCAACCAGCGGACAATCTCCTTGACGCGGCTGATGTCGTAGTTGCCGTTGGGTACAACCCAATCGAGTACGAACCAGGCCTTTGGAACCGCGACAAAAACCGTGATCTCATCCATGTTGACGTTGTCCCTGCCGACATCGATAAAGATTACCGGCCACAGCTTGAACTCACTGGGAACATCGCGGCGACGATCCAAGAGCTGGCGACGCGGTTGGAAGGGGAAAAGCACCCGGCAAACCTGGCGCTCCTCGCTGAAATAGTCCAAGACCGGGCGTTGTTCGCGCAACGGGCAGCCGCCTTGAATGGCGCTCCCATCCATCCAATGCGTCTCGTGAATGAGCTTCAGGCGCTTCTGAGCGACGATATGACCTTGTGCCTCGATATGGGTTCGTTCCATATCTGGCTGGCTCGGTATCTGTACAGCTTTCGCGCGCGGCAGATTCTGATGACCAACGGGCAGCAAACGCTGGGTGTTGGTTTGCCATGGGCGATCGCGGCTTGCCTCGTTCGTCCCAACGAGAAAGTGCTCTCCATTTCCGGTGACGGTGGTTTTCTGTTTTCGGCGATGGAACTCGAGACTGCCGTCAGGCTTAGGTGCAACCTTGTTCACCTGGTTTGGATTGACGGCTCTTACGATATGGTCGCCTTTCAGGAGGTGGCGAAATATGGGCGAACCTCCGGCGTCGACTTTGGTCCGGTCGATGTCGTTCGATTCGCCGAGGCCTTCGGCGCTAAAGGGTTGAGGATAGATACGCCCGATCAGATCACTTCCACTATCAAGCAGGCTCTCGCGATGCAAGGGCCTGTGATTGTCGGAGTGCCGGTAGATTATCGCGACAACCATAAGTTCATGGAGATCGTCCATCTGAGCGCACTGGATTGAGAAACCCACTACAAGAGAAACGAAATGGCGATACCAGACGAAGCCACCAACGGTAAGGCGTTCTCACCGGACATGAAAATCGGCCTGTTTATACCGTGCTATATCGATATGATCTATCCCGAGGTTGGGATAGCCACCTTGGAGCTTTTAGAGAGATTCGGGCTCAACGTAGGGTACCCGCTCAACCAGACGTGCTGCGGCCAGCCGATGTCCAATAGCGGAGATGAGGCCAACGCGGCCGCAACTGAGCGTCTCTTTGTCGAGAACTTCAGGGGTTACGATTGTATCGTTGGACCGGCAGGAAGCTGCGTCAAACAAGTCCGGTGTCACTTCGACACCCTGCCGCAGACCGACGACGTTAGGCATGTCCGACAACGCACATACGAGTTAGTCGAATTCCTCCACGATGTTTTGAAAGTCGACTCCTTCCCCTGGGCGGAGTTTCCGCACTCCGTCGCAATCCATAACAGCTGCAGTTCAATCCGAGGCCTCGCAATCGCCAAACCATCCGAGATCATGGGTGCTTCATTCGATAAGACCGAGGCCTTGCTCTCTAAAGTGAAACGTCTGGTGCTCGTGCCCGTCGATCGGCCGGATGACTGCTTCGGCTTTGGCGGTACGTTCTGCGTAACGGATGAGGCAGTATCCGCCCGAATGGGGCTCGACAAGGTCCACGATCATCTCCGCCACGGCGCCGAATACGTGGTATCGCCGGACATGTCCTGCCTAATGCACCAACAAGGTGTCGCGCGGCGGGCAGGGCTCGATCTGAAATACATTCATGTCGCGCAAGTTTTGAATGCCGGGCCATTTTAATCGAGGGGAGTGCACTCTATGAGCAGAGCGAAGGAGGTCGATCCCGCGGCGGAAGCCGCACTATTCATCCTTCAAGATCAAGTCCACGAGCCGATGCACGATCGGTTCTTATGGGCCACGATGATGCGGCGTGACGAAGAGGCGGCAGCGATGCCCGAATGGGAGGAGTTGCGAGAGATTGCCTCGAAAATTAAAGAGCATACGTTGACACACCTTGACCATTACCTGGAAGAGTTTGAGGCCAATGCCACGAAACGTGGCGCGCACGTCCACTGGGCACTCGACGCGGCCGAGCACAACAACATCGTGTACTCCCTACTACACGATCGCGGCGTGAAGGAGCTGATCAAGAGCAAATCCATGCTTCAGGAAGAGTGTGCTATGACGCCCTTCCTCGAGAAGCGCGGGATCAGGGTCGTCGAATCGGATCTGGGTGAACGAATTCAACAACTGGATGGCCAACCGCCCAGCCATATTGTGTTTCCTGCCATCCACAAGACGCGCCAAGATGTGGCTCAGCTGTTCGCTCGCACCATAGGCACCGATCCCGGCAATGACGACCCGCACTTTCTGACTGAAGCCATGCGAAACAACGCTCGTCCCCGGTTTCTAGCGGCGGGGGCCGGCATGACGGGCGGTAACTTCGCGATCGCCGAAACGGGAACCTTCATGGTTTGCACCAACGAAGGAAACGCCGATATTGGAGCTTCCGTGCCGCCGCTCCATATTGCGAGCATCGGGATTGAGAAGTTGATTCCGAGAGTAGAAGATATGGGAGTATTCTTGCGTCTACTGGCCCGAAGTGCGGAGGGGGCTCCGCTCACTCAGTATTCATCCCATTTCACCGGGCCAAGAAAAGGCGGCGAGCTGCACATTGTACTGGTCGACAACGGCAGGAGCCGACGGCTTGGCATGCCGGATTTCTGGCATTCACTCAAGTGCATCCGGTGCGGCGCTTGCATGAACACCTGCCCGGTCTATCGTCGTAGCGGTGGGTTGGCTTACGGCGCAACCTATTCGGGGCCCATCGGCGTTATCCTCGACCCCACGTTCGACGAATTCAAATACAGCGAGCTGCCGTTCCACTCGACCTTATGCGGATCCTGCTCCGACGTCTGCCCGGTGAAAATCGATGTCAGCGATCAAATATTGAAGTGGCGCAGAGTGATGGCGAAAAAGGGATACTTGCCGTTAGCAAAGCGTCTGTCCTTCGCGGTTGCCGGTCACGTGTTCGGTCATCCGGCGGAGTACCATGCCATGGAAAATGTCGCCGGGCCGGCAATAGACTACGCACCACATTTTCTTCTGTACGACAGAACTTGGAATCCTTGGGGCCGCGATCGCGAACTCCCGCAACTGGCGAAAGAGACTTTCCGCCAGTGGTATCTCGAAAACCGGAGCGAACATGCAAATGTCCAACACTAGTCGCGCAGACATTCTTTCCGCGATTCGCGATAGCCTCCCGAAGCAAAAGGTGGAACACCCCCAAATCCCGGCTTTCCCACGGCCAACTGGTCCCCTCAAGGCAGCATTTGAGGAACATCTCAAGATAGCCGGAGGAGCATCTCACGGTCTTAGAAACGTCGCCGAGGCCGAGGCCAAACTGATGGCGCTGCATCCCCGAGCCAGGGTGGTTTGCTCTGCTGTTCCGGAAATCGCCGGTACCCGTCGGGTGGACACAGTTCACGATCCGCACGAACTCGCGGACGTTGACGTGGGCGTCGTTCGCGCGAAGTTCGGCGTGGCGGAGACTGGCGCCGTTTGGCTCACAGAGGAAGACCTGATCGTGAATGGCCTGGGCTTCTTATCCCAGCATCTGGTAGTTCTACTGGACCCGGAACAGATCGTGGCGGATATGTACGAAGCCTATCGTCTCATCCGGCTCGACCTGACAGCGTACGGGTGCTTCATGATGGGGCCCTCGGCGACCGCGGATGTAGAAGCCACTCTGGTTCACGGCGCTCAAGGAGCCCGCTCCCTGAACGTATTTTT
>JAOAPQ010000236.1 GCA_025462965.1 Bryobacterales bacterium | reverse complement strand
TCTCGGAACGGCTCCACCAGATCGGATTTTCGCCCGGTTACGATTTCACAGGCGAAAACGACGTGACGATCACGACAACCGGAAAGTTCCCGAACCCTACTCCGGCGTTCGAATTCGACCTCGTGGGCCTGGGAGTGAATGGGAGCACGTTTGTGGATGCCGATCTCAACTCTAACGATACCGGCGGATACTCGATCGACGTAGCTATCCAGGCGCCTTCTCTGACCGGAACGGGTGTCTACATCAATCCGCAGGGAATTGTGAACGCGGCGAGCCTTGCGCCGGCGGGGCAATCGGTCTCGCCAGGAGCGTTCATTTCGATCTTCGGGTCGGGCCTGGCTGCGCAGCAAATGGCGGCATTCCCGCCGTACCCGCTGGATCTGGGCGGCGTGGGCGTCACGGTAAACGGCACCCCCGCCCCGGTGTATTTCACGAGCGCGAACCAGGTGAACTTCCTGGTCCCTTACGGCGCCACGGGCAATTCCGCGACGATCGTGGTCACCAACAACGGCACGGCATCGAACGCGGTGATCGTACCGCTGCAGACGACTTCGCCCGGCGTGTTTTCGGTGGGCGGATCTGGTACGGGAGACGGCGCTGTGACCCACGCCAGCGGCGCGCTGGTCAACGCGAGCAGCCCGGCAAAGCGCGGCGAGACGGTGACGATCTATGTCGCAGGCCTCGGCCTGGTGACGCCGCAGCCCGGCGATGGCGTACCAGGAAGCGCCAATCCGCTGAGCACGCTCAACAAGCCGGTGACGGTGACAATCGGGGGGCAAGCGGTCACGGTCGCATTCGCGGGCCTCGCGCCCGGGTTTCCGGGCCTGTATCAGATCAATGTGACCATTCCCTCGACGCTTTCGGGTTCGGGAAGTCTGCCGCTCGCCATCGAGACGGCGGACACGTTCACCGATCAGGTGAATATCGAGTTGCAGTAAGGTGTACTACGGCTCGGGGTAAGAACTAAGCTTTCTTGAAATCGAGCGAGGCTGAGTTCATGCAGTAACGCAGGTGCGTGGGTTTCGGGCCATCGTCAAACAGGTGGCCCAGGTGCGCGTCGCATTTCGCGCATTCCACCTCGTTGCGCACCATGCCGTAGCTGGTGTCCGTGTTTGTCTTTACGTTCTCTTTGGCGAGGGGCGCCCAGAAACTCGGCCAGCCCGTGCCGGATTCGAATTTGGTGTCGGAGCTGAACAGCGCGGTCCCGCAGCACACGCAACGGTAAATGCCCTTCTCATGGTTATTCCAGTACTTGCCGGTGAACGCGCGCTCGGTGCCTTTCTTGCGCGTGACCTCGAACTGCTCGGGATCCAACTGCTTCTTCCACTCCTCATCGCTCTTGACCACTTTGTCCGCCATAACCGTGTCCTGACGCTCGCCGGAATCGGTAAACGGGACAATCTTGACCTTGCCCCCGGACCCGACCTTGTTCGCGGCGTGAGCCACTGCCGCTGCGCCCATAGGGATTAGAAAGAAAGCTCGTCTTGTCATTCGATTCCCAAGTCTCCTTTACTTAAGATGCACCGCATGGCGCTTTTATTCCTCTACATTCTGGGCGCGACGCTCTCCGTCCGTCCGGCTAGCGGTTGAACCGCCGAACCGCCGCAAACCGCGACGCCCGTCTTCGTGAGGGCAATCAGGAAGTTCTGGAACAGCGCGTAGAATACCTGTTCCGTGATGGGCTGTTTGCCAGGCAGCCGGAACGATACGGGCAGTTCTTTCGAAATCCTGAGACGTACCGAATTCGCCTGGTTCTTGCCGGAGCGGTCACGCTTGTTCGCCACCGACATCGGCGTTTGCATGACTCCACCCGTTCTGCCGTCGATATAGAACTGGCACCGCGAAAACCAGCCCAGGTTCGCGGGGTCGGCGGCATCGAACAGCAGCAGTGGCGCTTGGCGGCCCGGTGCGGTCAAGTCGAGCTGGAGGCTTCGCGGTGTGTCCTTGAGGCGGCTTTCGAAGCCCGCCTGTTTTGCGACATTGTTCACCGTCTCGGCTTCCAGTTCCAAAAGAATCAACTTGTGCGCGCCCGCCTGCAAAACCTGCATGCCCCGTAGTGTAACTCCTTTGGGGCTCTTACATCTTTAATTGTGTTTTCGCCCTACACTTTCAAGCTTCGTACATCCAGCGTGCGCCAACCATGGTTCGCTCGATCGGAATCGTGACCAGGGACGATGGATGTTCCTTTAGCGGATCGCGCCCAACCACGACCAGATCGGCCAGCTTGCCGGCTTCAATCGTACCCTTCACCTTTTCATCGAATGAGGCGTAGGAGCCATGGACGGTAGCCACACGCAGCGCTTCCTCGATGCTGATCTTCTGTTTCGGACCCCACACATTTTCCTTGGTATCCGTGCGCGTCACTGCCGATTGCAAAAACATCATCGGCTCGAATGGACCAGGCGGATAATCGGACGACATCGTTGCACGAATGCCCGCGTCGAGAAAGCTGCGCAGCGCGAACATCGAGTTCAGGCGCTCGGCTCCATATTCCTTCATCTTCTCGCCGTGGTAGTACACGTAACTTGAAAACGGAGTCGGGATCACGCCCTGCGCTTTGATTCGGCGCACCAGATCCGGGTTGATTATGGTGCAGTGCTCGATCCGGAAGCGGGGATCTTTTCGGGGCGCCTCGCGTTGCAGTCGCTCATAAACGCGCAGGATCACGTCGATCGCTTTATCTCCGTTCGCGTGCGTGGCGATCTGCCACCCGGCTGCGTGCGCCGCCTTCGAATCGTCGTAAAGCTGCTCCTCGGTCCGGGTCTGGATTCCATGGTCGTCGGGCCGTCCCACGTACGGCTCGGAAACCCACGCCGTGCGCTCCGAGATCGAACCATCCGCGACCATTTTCATCGCGCCTACCCGCACCCACTCATTGCCGAGACCCGAACGCACACCCGCCGCCAGCATCCCGGTAATGTAGTTCTGACTCTGGAACGCATACACGCGAACGCTGAGCTCGCCCGCTTGATAGGCATCCTGATACGCTGCCAGATCGTCGGGAGAACCTTGCGGGTCGTTCACGGAGGTGATCCCGCTGCGCACGATCATCCTGGTGATCAGCTTCACGCCTTCCCGGCGATCCGCGGGCGTCGCGTCTTCGTGAACTTTCGAGCGGAAGGCGGCGGTCGCCCGTTCTTCGATACGTCCCGTCAGTTTGCCGTCGGCGCCGCGTTCGATTTTGCCGCCTTCAGGATCGGGAGTCTTTTCGTTGACGTCGGCGGCCTGCATTGCGCGCGAATTGACGTAGCTGGTGTGCCCGCCACGATGGGTTACGATGATCGGACGGTCCATCGAGACCGCATCCAGGTCGGCCTTGGTGAGAGGCCGGCCATCGCTGGTCTTTGTGTCGTCGTACATGAACCCGACTACCCATTGCCCCGCCGGAGTCTTCGCGGCGCGCTCGCGCAACACGGCTTGGATCGCCGAAATCGAACGCAAATCGCAGTTCACTTCCTTTAAATGCCGTAGTCCGGACGACGCGGTGTGCAAGTGCGCGTCGATGAATCCCGGATACACGGTCTTGCCGCCGAGATCGACGCGCCTTACGCCGGGCGCGGAGAGATTAGCCACCTCGTCATTGGTTCCGACAGCAAAAAAACGGCCATCCACAATCGCCACCGCCTGAGCTCGCGGATTCGCCGGGTCCATCGTGCGGATATCGCCGTTGAAGAGGATCAGTTCCGGCTTTACGGTCGCGCCACGCAGTGAAGCCGCGCCAAGTCCTCCGAGAAATGTGCGCCGCGAAAAATGCATATCGTCACCTCACAAGGATTCTGCGACAGTACCACGATTCTCAGCCAACGTCGCCGTGATCTGAGCCTTCGACTTAGCTCGCTCGGTTGGCCGGGCCGGTTGAGTCGCGAAGAACGAACTCCGGGTCGATCACGATTTCCTGCGCGGCGGCCGGTGTCTTGTCCGCACGGCTGATCAGGCTCTCGCACATAAGATGCCCGATCCGTTCGCGCGGGATGTGCACCGTGGTCAGGGCGGGATAGCAAAATTCAGAAAGCTTGAGGTTGTCGAAGCCGGTGACCGACATATCCTGCGGAACACGAATGCCGCGCTCGCGCAGTTCGCGCAACGCGCCGACGGCGGTGATGTCGTTGACGCAGATGATCGCGGTGGGATGGAACCCGGAGGCGAGCAGAGCGCGCGCGGCCTGCTTTCCGCCGTCGAGCGTATCGGCGTCGGCCGCGGTGACCACCTCGATTTCGGGAACGCGCGTAACCGCGTCCATCACCGCTTTCATCCGTTCATTGATGGGCTCCAGAATGGCGTGGTGGCCGATAAAGCCGAAACGCCGGTGACCCGCTCCGTATAGATACTCAATGATCTTATCGATGCCGCGCCGGTAGTTCACGCGCACGTTGGTGATGTTGGCGCGGGGTGTTCCAACATCGTAAAAAACCGTGGGAATTCCACTGCCTTCGATCACGCGCATGAGATCGGGCGCCATTTCGGAGACCACCGCCGCCAGGCCTCCCACGCGCCTGCCGATCATCAGGCGGATGCTGCGCACAAGCTGCTCGGGCCGGTAATCGGTGTTGGCCATCACGACTTCGTACCCGCTCTTATGAGCGTCGCTCTCAATGGTCTTGTAGATATCGAAGAAGAACGGATTCTCGAGGTTCGAGACGATCACTCCCAAGGTCTTGCTCTTCCCGCCGGCCAGACTGCGGGCATGCAGATTGGGGTGGTATTTCAGTTCCTCGATCGCGCGCAGAACACGTGTGCGCGTGGATTTTCTGACGAGTTCAGCGTTATTCAGGACCCGCGAGACGGTGGCGGTCGAAACCCCCGCCCGTCGCGCGACTTTTTCAAGGCTCACGGTTACACAAACGCTTACATTATTGCATCGATTTGCGGGGTAGTACGATGAGATGCGAGACATGCTTAAACGATGGAAGTCTTAGCGCTTGCTGACGATATGACCGGTGCTCTTGAGGTCGGTGCCCAGTTCAGCGCGCGAGGCCTCTGCGCGGTGGTCTCGGCGCAACCGGTTTCCGACGCGACTGGACCGGTGGTCGTGCTCGATACGGAGACCCGGCACCTCCCGCCCTCTGAAGCAGCCCGCAAACTGACGCGCTTTGTTAAGCAGTCGTCCTCGGGAACGCCATCCCTCATCTACAAGAAGACTGATTCGACGCTTCGCGGCAACATCCGGTCGGAGTTACTCGCGCTCACTCGCCTGTATCCGCACTGGACGGTCGGTTATGCTCCCGCCCACCCCGTCCTCGGCCGCACGGTCAGGAACGGATGCCTCTTCGTCCACGGTCTTGCTGTATGCGAAACGGAGTTTGCCCGCGATCTGTTGAATCCTGTTCTCACCGGCTCCGTTACGGAACTTCTCGGTCCGGAGTTTAACGCCATCGTCTTCGATGGAGAGAACTGCTTCGATATTGAAGCGGCTGCGCGCACCATTCTTGCGGATGCAGCCATGCGCATCGCCGCAGGCCCGGCCGCGCTCGCCGAGCAACTTGCTTTGCTGATCGATTCCCCCAGAAGCTCGCCTCCAACGCTGCCTCCCATTGATACCTGTCTGGTGACAAACGGCAGCCGGCATTCCGCCTCAAAGGCCCAAATCGAACGCGCGCTAGATGAGCACGCTCTCAGCGAGGATCCGGATGCCGCCTGGTGTCTGGTTGCGAGCCCGCATCCGCACGGCTTGGAGCCCGCCGCTGTAGCGCGCGAAAACGCGAGCGAAACCATTCGTCGTCTCGCCCGCACCGGCTCTGATGCGGTGTTCCTGATCGGCGGCGATACGGCATTCGCCTTCATCGAAGCATTGGCTCTTCCACACCTGTTCCCGATCCGCGAAATTGTCGCCGGCGTTCCCGTCTCGCGCATACCGGCTGAACGATTGCAAGATGTCCTCCCCGGTCGAACGCGCGATCTGTTGCTGATCACCAAAGCAGGCGGCTTCGGCTGCCCGGATCTCTTCACAACTCTTCGCGAAAGGCTCAACTCTCATGAACACTAACGGTCTATACGGAATCACTGTCGGTGATTCCAGCGGAATCGGCCCCGAGATTCTCCTGAAAGCGTTTCGAGCGCGCGAACTCACCCGTCCCTTTGTGGCTTATGGCGATTCGACGGCCCTTGAATTCTACAACCGTCTGCTGAACTACAACGTTCCGGTCCACAGCATCGAAAGCCCTGCCGAATATAAACCGGACGCGTTGAACGTCGTGGACCACAAGCTTCTCGGGCTCCAGAATATTACGCCCGGAAAGCTGAGCCGCGAATCCGGCCGCGCAGCCCGGGAATACGTTGTCTCCGCCACCCGGGCCGCTCTGCGCCATGAACTCTCGGCGATCGTCACGCTCCCCATCAACAAGGAAGCCACCAGCCTCTCGGATCCTTCCTTCACCGGGCATACCGAACTGATTGGCGAACTCTGCGGGTCACAGGACGTCACGATCATGCTCGCGTCGGACGAATTAATCGTCACCCACGTCACTACCCACATGTCACTCCTGAACGCCATCCGGAACGTGAAGCGGGCCCGCATACAGACCATCATTCAACTCACGGCGGATGCCGTTCGCAAGCTGAAACCGGATGCCCGCATCGCAGTCGCCGGGCTCAACCCGCACGCGGGCGAACATGGCCTGTTCGGAGACGAAGAGATTCAGGAAATTATTCCGGCGGTCGAATGGGCCAGGGCGCAAGGGCTACCCGTGGAAGGTCCGTTCCCGCCGGACACGCTGTTCTATCTGGCCGTGAGGCGCAAGCAGTTCGACGCCATCGTCTGCATGTACCACGACCAGGGTCACATCCCTTCGAAGCTCCTCGATTTCGCGGGGGGCGTCAACATCGCACTCGGTCTGCCGATTATCCGCACTTCCGTGGACCATGGCACGGCTTTCGATATTGCGGGCAAAGGCGTCGCGTCCAC
>JAOAPQ010000419.1 GCA_025462965.1 Bryobacterales bacterium | reverse complement strand
CAATGCCGGTATCGACTTCGTCGAACACCAGCGTCCGCCGCGGGCCTTTCTGCATGCCGACCAGGCACGTCTTCAACGCCAGCGCGATGCGCGAGATCTCACCGCCCGACGCGATCTTTTCCAACGGCTTCGGTTCTTCTCCACGGTTCGCCGACACCAGAAACTCCACGCGATCAACCCCTGATGCAGACCACGGCGCCTCTGCGCGGACAATCTGAAAAACGGTCCGCTCCATCGCGAGCGCCGCAAGCTCCTTCTCCACCCTGCGCGCGAGTTCCTTTGCCCCTTCCACCCGCAACTTCGTCAGCTTCGCGGCTGCATTCTCATACTCCGCCGCCAGCAGCCCCCGCTCTTTGCGAAGCTCTTCCATGCGTTCACCCGCGCTCTCAACAGCCGCAATCCGCTCCCGCACATCCGCCAGGAACGCGAGCACCTCTTCAACGGTCCCGCCGTACTTGCGCTTCAGCTTGCCAAGCGCCGCAAGGCGAGCCTCTATCTCTTCCAATCGCGCCGGATTCGCCTCCAGCTTACCCAGGTAGTCCCGTAGCGAGTGCGAAGCTTCCTGGATCGCGATCACCGCGGGCTCGAGCGTCTGGCGCACTTCGCCCAGCGAAGGATCTTCCAGCTTCCGCAAAACCGCCCGCAGCGCCGAGTATGCGGATTCCTCCGATTCATACAACATCTCAAACGCCGCGCCCGCATTCTCCTGCAACCGGCCGACGTTCATCTGCACCCGCCGCTCTTCCTCGAGCGCCTTGTCTTCACCAGGCTCGGGCGCTTCGTTCTCGATCTCCTTGCGTTGAAACTCCCAAAGATCGAGTAAGCGCAGCTTCTCCTGCTCCGTGCTCTCGAGATCTTTCAACTCCGCTTCAGCCGCGCGCCACTTTCCGAACGCCTCTCGCACCCCTCTTCGAGCGTCCCGGGCCCCTGCGAAGGTATCGAGCATATCGAGTTGGGCATCGGGGGAGAACAGCAATTGCTGGTCGTGCTGTCCGTGAATATCGCCCAGGTACGCGGCGAGATCACGCAGGATCGCCACCGTCGCGGGGCGGCTGCCGATATATACGCGCGATTTGCCGTTTGCCAGCACCTCGCGCTCAATCAGAAGTTCACCGTCTTCCGCCTCGAATCCCGCCGGTTCCAGAACGCGTGCAGCGGCGGCTTCGTTAATCTCGAATCGTCCTGAAATCCGCGCGCGCGCTTCACCCGTGCGGATCACCTCCGACGATGCTCGCCCGCCAAGCAGCAGCCCTAGCGCATCGACAATGATCGACTTACCGCTGCCGGTTTCGCCGGTCAGGAGATTCAATCCGGGATGAAAGCGCACCCGCAGGCGGTCAACGACCGCGTAGTTCTCAACGGCGAGTTCCAGAAGCATCCGTTGTGATTATAGAAGCTGCCGGGCGCGGAACAGCGTTACCACAATACAATGCATGGTTATACGCGGTGTAAACCTTCTCGAAGACGGTGTCCCAGGAGATCCCAACAGCATACTGACGCGCCGCACGAGACATCGCGGCTTGCAGATCGCGGTTCGCCACCAACCGGTCGATTGCTTCCACGAAGGCGGCAACATCCGGTGCCACAAACCCGGTGATCCCTTCCTTAATCAGGAACTTGGGGCCCCCGCCCGCCGTCACGATTGTTGGCAGACCGGACGCCAGAGCCTCCAGAACCACATTGCCGAACGTGTCCGTGTCGGACGGAAACGCGAACACGTCCATGTTGGCGTAAGCGCGCGCCAGCAGTTCGCCTCTCAACACCCCCGTGAACTCGGCGTTGGCCAGGTTGTTCCGTAACCATTCGCCCTCGCTACCCTGGCCGACGATCAGAAATCGAACGTCCGGACGCTGCAGTTTCGCCAGCATCCGAACGTTCTTCTCGGGGCTCAGCCGGCCGACATAACCGATCGTGAACACGCCGTCAGTTCGGTCCCGCTTGGACGGTGAGTACAAGTCGGTGTCAACGCCCCGCTGCATCAGGAAGGCGGGCTTACACGTGCGCTTCTCGAGCATCTCGATCAGCTCCGGGTTTGGCGCCAGAAGCACGCGCGCGAAGCCATAGAACCATGTGAGGGTCTCCAGTATTCTAGGCTCCGAAGCAGCAGCCAGGCTGCGGTTCCATTTCTCGAGCCGCCTCGCGCCGAACTTATGGAGATCTGTGTGCCAGGAAGCAACCAGCGGTATATTCATCTGCCACGCGAGCATTGCCCCGAGCAACCCGCAGTCGCCCGGGCCCGTGATGTGGATCAGGTCCGGCGCAAACGCGGTCAGCGCCCGCCGCGCGTGCTCAAGATGCCGCAAACCAAGCAGATCAAAGTACATCCCGGCGTCCAGCGAAATCGAGAGCGCGCTTCGCTTTAGCTCCATTGTCGTGACCGGTCCTTCGGTCACCACCTTTGTTTCCGGGCCAATATGCAAACTGAAAAACGGCAGGTCTCGTCGGCGCGCAAAACCGTCTAGCTGGCGGCTCGTGAGCGCCACCCCGTTCACCTCATGGAAGCAATCCGTGAAGAAGGCGACTCGGGGCGGCGTCTCTCTCATAGCGCAGGCTCTTCCTTTTCGGTCAGCGCCAACCGAAGCGCTGAGTTGAGCCAACCGTCCCGAACCAGCCCCATCAAGGCAACAAACTGGTTCACGACGCCCGGCGTCCGTTCGCCCCACAACTGCGAAAGGTTACGAACCGTACCATCATCGCAAAGATAGAACACCCGGTCGGTCCATCTTGTCCAACCCATGCAGTGTTCCGGATTCTCGCGCAACACCTCGCAGATGTTGTGAATGATTCGCATCTTGAACGGTTCGCGGTACTGCTCCATAAAGAGCACGTCGCTCCACCCATCCACGCGGATTTCTTCGGCGAACTCCGCGAAGCTGGCCGCGTTCGTCAAATTGACGCAAGCGTTGGGCTCGCACGCATGCCTGTCGCCGCCGGAGACCACGGGCAGCCCTGCTGTGCGCGCCAGTGTCAGCACGCCCCGATTTTCCTTCCATGGCCGCAAACCATTCAGCTCCAAACCATGGAGGAACCCGCCGAATCGTTTCAGGAAGCCGCGTACCAGCGACCAATGCAAACCGACACCTATACCGTTCTCATCCCACATCGGATGATTCAGGATCACCAGCGTATCCGGCCGCGAGCCCCAGGCCGAAAGTAAATCCGCGATCAAAGCTTCATCCGGCTTCGCCGTGAACTCCCGCATCCGCTGCATCCACTGCTGCGCCTCCCCGGGCGGAATGTTGTGGATTCCAATATGGAAAAACGTCTGACGGTAGGGAACCGTCCACTCGACGGAAATTGGGACGGCAGCGGAGGGTTCCGTGACACTCAGGAGAGTTCCCGCTTCGATGTTGTCGTGGTCGGTCAGAGAGACCAGCGCGCCCAACTGCAGACCGCTTTCGATCTGATCCTTTTCCAGCATCCAGGCACGCCTCGCAGAAAGCGGGGGGGTCCACCACGCACGGGCCAGGTCAAAGCCCCGGCCTTGGTGCTTAGCGCGATACTCCTCCTGATGCCGCCTAAGCGCCCGCGAGACATACGGAACGTTTCGCACGGCGCGCGAGATGAAGCTCAGGCACTCGTGCGAATGAAGCGTATGGCTGTGCAGGGAGACTCCCGTGCGATACCCGGACACTACGCTTCGTTCCGACCAGGCGCAATACAACTTTGAATGCCTCACGCGCATTCCTCGAAAACCAGCCTCAGAAATGGCCTCGCTCTATATTCAATGCGAACCGGAAGAAAGCTCTTTCCGTCTCTCTTGAACCAAAGCTGGAACGGTGTTCGGCGATCGCTGCCGCGCTCCTGCAGCGTTCCGTTCAGGCGCATATTGGCTCCATCAACGTTCTTCGTGGTGGTCATGTAATATTGCTTGCTGTTGTAAATCAGGTCGCACTCGGTGCGGATCGCGCGACTCAGCAGTGCTTCCCGAATGGAATTCAGGAATGTCCTTGGGATGTTTGAAGTTTCGATATCTCGCTTCTCCGATGGCGGGTCACTGGCTGCCACGGTCGCACGCACGTGCCGAATCAGTTGAGGGCAATCGGAGAACGTCAGGCGAGAAGGCATCAAGAGGTGGTAGAGACTGCATGAGAACCGTCCGCCGTCCGCCCAGCCCTGCGTTGCCGTGTAGGGCACGGTGCTCCCGGCGTGCTCGTCCAGGGCCTTTTTCGCCTGTTCGAAACTCTTTTCGGTCGAGGACGTCATGAAACCGAAATAAGCCGCGTCCACTGGATCGCCGGAGGACTTCTCGACCACAACCTCCTGAATAAACCCAAGCCGGTTGATGCCGTGCGCCTTTTCAGGCCAGGATCCGCCGGCGAATTGCAGCGCAATGGTTGTAAGATCGCCTTCCACCGATTCTTCCGCTACCGCGTACCCGCCTCCCACGTCTCGTCTCGAAAAGACCGTCATCCCGCAAAACAGAATGGAAGCACTCGCGCGATACCTACGGCGGAGGCTGCGCTTTCCTTGATCCTGGTGGTTCTCCAAGAGCCGGTCAACTGCGGGCAAAGCGCCCCGCAAACTGCCCGGAACCGCGCACAGCAGGCCGAGCAGCGCTCGCCGGGATATTTCTCCGGTGCGATACATCATCTCGTCTGGAGACTACTAGGATTTCGATTACAGAAGTGTTGGAATTCGGTGAAGATAAAAAACAATTTCGAACAATTTGTTTTATTCTGAGGCAAACGACTGACTATTGCCATGCTATTTCCCGGCCCAGCAAGTTCCCCGGCGTGGAATAGAAGTGTGGCGGGGCAGCACCTTCAGTGGGGAGACCTTGTGTAGCAGCATTCAGCACTCCGTAGAGACGCAGGAAGTCCGCAGCAATCTGAGGCCAGCTATGCTCGCGCGCGGTCTCAAGCGCCGCCGCTAACCGGTTGCGCCTGTCGTCCGTCTCCCGAACCGCCATGCAGAGGGCGGCAACAAACGCTTCGGCGTTTGGTTCCGCCAGCCATGCGTTCTTCTCGCTGGCATAGGAAATGACTCCGCCTTGATTCGGAGCCACCACGGCCACTCCCGAGGACATCGCTTCGAGCGGCGCGATGCCGAAAGGCTCGCGCGGATTCGGATGCACGAACACGTCCGCGTTAGCCAGCAGGTCAGCCAGGGCCGCTCGCCCGTCGAGGTGCCCCAGGAATGTCACGCACCCCGCGAGTTTTTGCTGACAGCGAGCGCGCAGCGGCTCGAGCAAAATCCCCTGCCCGGCCAAAAGTAACCGCCAATCGCGATCTTCTTCCCCCCGCAGCCGTTCCATGACCTCGATGAGCAACGGCAGATTCTTCTCGGGGACAACCCGTCCCGCGTAAACCATTAACACGGAACGCTCGTCGCCGCCCGCCAATTGCAATAGACGCCGCCGGTTATCGGGTGATTTTCGGTCGGGAGTGAAAGTGACACAGTCTACGCCCATCGGGCGAATCCAGACCCCGCGCCGGACGCGGTGGCCGCGCGACGCGGGCCGCAGTTCAGCGGCGGCGTGCTCGGAGACCGCAATATGTTGATCGAACATCGGAAAATAAATCCACTTCATATAGTTCTGGCAGAACCAGGCGGCGGGCTTGTTTCCGGAGATGTACGCCGCCATGTTCTCGTCCATCCGCTCGCAGGTGAGCCCTACCACTGTCGGCCGGAAATCCACGCCGCTAAGCCGACGCGTCCTAAGCAACCCGGCAAGGTAGGGCATCGTGTACTTCTCGGAAACTTCAATGAGGTCCGGCCGCTCGTCGTTGAGAATTCTCTGAATTGCTGTACGGGGGAAAAGGAAGCGGTGTGGGTACAGCATGCGGTAGTTGCCGTTTATGGGAGCGCACGGGGCGCGGAGATGATAAATACGCCCAAACTCGCCCACTTCCTCCACGCGCGTTTCTTCGCTCGGCACCACCAGTCGCATGTAGTGGCCGTGCTGATTCGCGGCTTCGAGCAACGCGCGGTAGAACGTTCCAATTCCGCCTGAGCTCCGGTGCCAGGCGTTAGTCAAATGCAGCGTCTTGAGACTCATCCAGTTTTACCGGTGGTGCAAGAGAGATCCGAAAGTACTTCCATAACGCGACGAACGGCGCCGCCACGAAGCGGCAGATCAGCCCCGGCATCGCCCGCATATCCGTGCCGATCGACTGACTTCCCGCGCCTGTGACCAGGGCTCCATTACGCATGGCATACCAATTGAATAATGTGGATACAACCGTGAATGAAACAGAGGAGACGATGCTCGTAAGCAGCTTCGGCGTGTGGCGCAGCCAATGCACCAGCAACTCGATGGAGTGCGAACTCAGGGGCAGCAGGACCATTACGGCAAGCGCCGCCCGCCAGGCCGGCTGCACCTCCCGGAAGTTCTGCGTCATGGCTCCATAGAAACCGGAGGTCGCGGCGCGAAAAAAGAACTCGGCTGCCATTGCGCCGGTGGCGGCCCGCCAGCCCGCCGAAATATTTGCGCAAAAGAAGATGATGGCGCGGATGACTGAGCTGAAGACGGCGGCTTTCCAGTTCCACTTTCGCACCAATGAATCGACGGGGTGAAGCGCCAGTCGAAGCAACGCTTCTTTGAGTGTTGTGGAGGGCAAATCAAAGCATTGCCCCGAAGGTGTTTCGATGAGATGAATAGAAGGTTTCCAGCTGGTTTTGTTCACCGATCGCAAGTAGCCGATGCTGCGTCCGACTTTCCGAGGCTAACTTGAGTCTTATGTTAGAGTCGGGGAAAGGAGCAGGATTGACGGATTCCGCGGGATCTCTAGCACTGTTGCAAGCCAGTTTCAAGGATGTCCTGGGCAGCATGTCGGCCCTTTCGATGGGCATCATCGGGCTCCTGATTGTGTTTTCGATCCTTTCCTGGACTCTCATATTTTCCAAATGGAGCACCTTGCGCCAGGCGCGCTCGGCGGATGCGCGATTCGTGCGCGCGTTCCGTAAAGCGACCGGCCTGGAAGCGGTGATGGTGGCGAGCGAACAGTTCCGACCGGCGCCGCTGGTCGCGGTCTTCGAATTCGGTTATGAAGAGATCAGCCGCCAGGTGAAGACTCGCGGCACCATCGTGAACAAGCTTTCGCTCGAGCGCACGCTCCAGCTTGGCGCGAACGAAGAACTCGCGAAGCTGGAACAAAACATGAGTTGGCTTGCGACAACTGCCTCCGTCTGCCCGTTCATCGGCCTGCTCGGGACCGTGATCGGTATCATCCGTTCCTTCCATGGATTGGGTGAGCAGGGCTCGGTCAGCCTTCGCGCCGTGGCTCCGGGCATTTCGGAATCACTCTACGCGACGGCCTTCGGTTTGTTCGCTGCGATTCCGGCGTATATTTTTTTCAACTACTTCAGCGCCTCCATTCGGGAGATGGGCGCGCGCATGGACGATTTTGCGCTCGAGTTCATGAATCTGGCCGAGCGGAGTTTCGGGGACTGAGCGAGTGGCATTTTCTCTCAGTGGCGGCGGTTCCCGCGGCAGACGCAATGCGTCTTCCAGTCTTTCCGAAATCAACGTTACGCCGTTCGTGGACGTCCTCCTCGTTCTGCTGATCATCTTTATGATCACGGCGCACGTCATGGAGTACGGCATCGAAGTGGATGTTCCCAAGACGCAATCAGTCAAAGAGACAACGAAAGAACTGCCGGTGGTCACCATCAGCAAAACCGGCGCCGTGTATCTTGGTGGATCGAAAGAAGAGATCAACGTTCACAATCTGGTGACGCTTGTGCGCGGAAAGTACAACGTCAAGCAGGGCGTGTACCTGCAGGCTGACAAGGAAACGCCGTTCGACCCGATTGCGCAGGTGATGAGTATTCTGGGTGATGCGCAGATCGGCGTGAATGTGGTTACACAGCCTGAAGACTCTTCCGGACGCGGGAAGCGCTAGGATGTCGCACCCGGATTTGTTCGATTCTCGTGAACCGCTGGGAAAGCCGTTCGCCGGTTCGCTGGCCATGCACGCGGCCATGGGCGGCGCGCTGCTGTTCGTATGGTTCTTTCATCCATCCGTGGAGACGTTCGGGGATAAGCAGCAATCGTCCGGCTCGGTGGGTGTGAGCGTCGTCAAGACGATACCGATTCCCGCGAAGGAGGGCCGCGTGAATCCTGTTGCCAACGACACGCAATCTATCGTGCCGCAGGCGCCCCCGAAAAAAAAGGAAGTTGTGAAGGCGCCTCCGCCGGATCCGAAAGCCATTAAGATTCCGAGCCGCACGGCGGTTAAAAAACCTGCACCCGAACAGACCAGCAGGTATGTCTATAAGCCACAGGAACTCCGCCCGAACCAGGTTTACTCCGACGTCCCGCCGGCGATGAGATCGCCCAACATCGGGATGCAGGGCGCGGGTGGCGTGGGCTTGGGCCAGAACACCACCCTGGGAACCCGCTTCGGAGCGTATGTGAACATAATGCGGCAGCGCATTGCGGAGAAATGGAATACGTCGGGCATGAACAACGACGGCCGGCGCGTGCTGATCACGTTCTCCATCCTGCGGGATGGCCGCGTGCAGGACGTGCGTGTCGCCCAAACCAGCGGAAATTACTCGCTCGATTCCTCCGCTCAGCGCGCCGTCCTGGAAGCCAACCCGCTCCCTCCGTTACCGCCGGGATTTGAAAAGGACTCGGCGCAAGTCGAGTTATGGTTCCAAAAGCAATGAACAGGAAACTCAGCCTCTTCGCCATTTCTCTCTTGATAGGGACACAGTCGCTATTTGGTCAAACCATCAGCGCGGAAATTACGAAGAAGGGGCAAATCCCCAACTTCGCGGTCGTCGACTTCCGCGGCGCGTCGGGCGCTCAGCCGTTGATGAACACCTTCAACGGCACGCTTTTCACGGACCTGCAAACCTCCGGTCTGTTCAAGATGGTTCCGAAGAGCTTCTACCCACTCCAGAACCCGCAGCGGCCCGAAGATTTTCGCGACACCAGCGGCCAAGGACTTGCCCTCGCCGATTGGGCCGGCTCGCCGGTCAATGCGAACTATCTCGCATTCGGATACACCGCCATCCAGAACAACCAGATCGTGCTTTACGGCTACGTCTTTGACGTTACCCAGAAGAGCATTCAAGGTGCGCAGGTGCTGTTCAAGCGCTACGTGGGCTCCCCGGACGACGCGGGCGCGCGCGCCGTCGCGCACCAGTTCGCGGCCGACATCATCGCGCAATTCGGCGGCGGAACGCTGATCGGCAGTCACATCTATTTCGTCTCCGACCGCACGGGCCACAAGGAAATCTGGCAAATGGACTACGACGGCCAGAATCAGAAACAGCTGACTTCATACCGGTCCATTACCACCATGCCCGCGGTTTCCCCCGATGGCACCAAAATCGCGTTCACCACCTTCGCAAAGGGCACTCCGCGCATCATGATCGTTTCGACAGCGTCGGGCCGCCCGCTGCCGTTCTATAATCAAAACGCGTCGATGAACGCTACGCCGAGTTTTACACCCGACGGAAAAGAGATTTACTATTCCTCCACGGCGAGCGGACCTTACGCGCAGATTTACTCGGCGAATCTGGATGGTTCCAATTTCCGCCGAATTTCGGTTTCAAGAGCGATTCAGGTGGAGCCGAAGGTAAGTCCTAAGGGCGGAATGCTGGCTTTCGTGGCCGGTCCCGGGCATCAGCAGATATATCAAATGAATCTGGAAGGCGCGAGCATGGAACGGCTGACGAACGGCGAAGGGGAAGCGGCGAACCCCGCTTGGAACCCCGACGGCCAGCACCTGCTCTTCGCCTGGACGCGCGGCTATGCCACCGGGGGCTGGAATATTTTCCTCATGGATATCGGCACGCGCCAATTCGATCAGCTCACCTCCGGCGCGGGCCGCAACGAAAATCCAGCCTGGGCGCCGGACGGACGGCATCTTGTTTTTTCCTCGACACGCGGCGGCTCCTCGCAGATCTGGACAATGCTGGCGGACGGCACCCAATTGCAGCGCCTCACCAGCGCGGGAAATAACGAGAAACCGGTGTGGGGCAAGTAAGCACTATGAATTTATCGGAGAGAATGCACATGTTGAAGACGAGAAAGCTGGGGATCATCTGTTTTGCGGTAAGTCTCGCCGTATTTGGCGCCGGGTGTAAGAAGAAGACGCCAATCGCGACGCCGGCGCCGACGCCGCCCCCGGCCGCTCCCGCCACTGACCCGAACGCGAACACGAAGCCAACCGTGCTCGAGTTCTCGGTGGAGCCTTCCACCGTGGAGCGTGGTCAATCGGCGGTCTTGAAGTGGTCCGTGAGCAATGCCAACGCGATCCAGATCGATAACGGAATTGGCGATGTCCAGAGCACCGGCAACCGCCGTGTGATCCCGAGCGAATCCACGACGTATCACCTCACAGCCGCCGGTCCCAACGGAACCGTGAGTGCAAGCGCCACGGTAAACGTTACCGGTCCAGCCGCTCCGCCGCCTTCGACCGGCAGCGCAGGCAAGATTGATTTCACGACCGCTGTGAACACCCTTATAACTGACGCCTATTTCGACTACGACAGCAACAATATTCGCGCGGATGCCCGCGACGCCCTGAACAAAGACGCAGACGCGTTGAAGAAGATCTTCGCCGATTTTCCGAACGCGAGCGTGATCGTGGAAGGTCATTGCGATGAGCGCGGCTCGGCTGAATATAACCTTGGCCTGGGCGACCAGCGCGCGTCGTCCGCCAAGCAATTCCTGGTGGATCTGGGTGTACCTGCCGACCGACTCAAGACCGTCAGCTATGGCAAGGAACGGCCGCAGTGCACCGAGGCGACCGAAGATTGCTACCAGCGCAACCGCCGCGCCCATTTCGCGGCCGCCCAGTAAAATAGAATCAAGTCATGAAAGCAATTCGGTTCGCTTTGCCAGTTCTTCTTCTGCTGCCGGGTTTTGCCCCCGCGGCGAGCAAGGACATGATCGAGCTTCAGCGCGATGTGGCGCAGTTGCAGGATCAGATGCGGCTCCTGCAGCAATCCTTCGATACCAGGATCGCCCAAGTTCAGTTGCTCACTCAGCAGGCGCTCGATACGGCGAGTAAATCGAATGCTTCCATCAACGACCTCGCACGGGTTATTCAAAACGATAGCGCCAACGTCGGCCGGCAGGTAGCGCAGCCTGTCGCGGCGCTTGGCGCGCGCGTCGATACGCTGAGCCAGGATCTGAGCGGCCTGCAATCCACCGTTGCGGACCAGACTTCGCGCCTCGGCCAGATCCAACAGCAGCTTGTGGATTTGAAGAACCTGCTGAGCACCATGCAGGCGCCTGCCGCGCCTCCGCCGACTGCCGGCGCCGTCTCACCCGGCGGCCCCGCGCCAATCTCTTCAACCGGGCCCGCACCCAATTCCGCGATGCCGCCCATCCCCTCCGCCCAGCTTTACCAGAATGCCAAGCGCGACATGGACGGCGGCAACAACGATCTTGCGCTCAACGAATTCGCGGATTATCTGAACTACTATCGCAGCACGGACCTCGCTCCGAATGCCCAGTTTTACATCGGCCAAATACATTACACCCAGAAGAAATTCGAGGTCGCGGTGAAGGACTTCGACCAGGTGCTGGAAGCCTTTCCGATCAACCCGAAGACGCCCGATGCGCACTACATGAAAGGGCGCGCTCTGGTTCAGCTGGGCCAGCGAAATGAAGCCGCCAAGGAATTTAAAACCGTTCTGGCGCAGTTTCCAACCAGCCCTGCGGCGCCGAATTGCCGCGAAAGCCTGAAGGGTCTCGGCATGAGCCCCCCTGCCCCAAGCTCCGCATCCCGCAAGAAACGGTAACGCTGGTACGCCGCCGGGCAGTCTGGCCGGCGGCATCTTTTCCCATGCCCCTAGAAACCTACGAATCTCTCGCCAGCCTTCTGGATCACACACTCCTCTCCCCTGACCTCACCGAGACCCAGGTCGCCCACGGCTGCGAACTTGCCAGACGCTACCAGACCGCCACCGCGGTTGTACGCCCGTGCGACATCGACGTCGCGGTCCGAATTCTCGGCAATGGCCCCGTCAAGCCCTGCAGCGTCGCGGGCTTCCCACACGGGGACCAGAACACCGGCACGAAACTCTACGAGGCGCGGGACCTCCTCCGCCGCGGCGCAAAGGAAATCGATATGGTGCTGAATGTCTCGAAGCTGCTTTCGCGCCAGTTCCAGCACGTCGAGACCGAAATTCTGCAAATGTCGGAAGCCTGCCACAAAGAGAGCGCGAAGCTCAAGGTAATATTCGAAACGGCCTATCTCACCGATGAGCTGAAAATCG
>JAOAPQ010000224.1 GCA_025462965.1 Bryobacterales bacterium | reverse complement strand
TTCATCGCCATCGGGTTCGCACCGCTGGTTACGGCCTTCACGCCTTCCCGGAAGATCGCCTGTGCCAGAATGGTCGCGGTCGTGGTGCCGTCGCCGGCCACATCGGACGTCTTCGATGCCACTTCGCGCACCATCTGCGCGCCCATGTTCTCGAGCGGGTCGCGGAGTTCTATTTCCTTCGCGACGGTGACGCCGTCCTTGGTGATGTTCGGGCCGCCGAACTTCTTCTCGAGGATGACGTTGCGTCCCTTAGGTCCGAGGGTAACTTTCACCGCGTCAGCCAGTTGGTTTACTCCGCGCAGAATCGCCTGGCGCGAGTTATCCGCGTAAATAATCTGTTTTGCCATATTAGTTAGCTCGCTTTCTTCGCAGCCTTAGGCTGTTTGTCCAGAATGCCGAGGATCTCATCCTCGCGCATGATCATGTACTCTTGGCCATCCAGCTTGATGTCGCTGCCGGAGTACTTGCCGAAAAGGATGCGGTCGCCGGGTTGCACGTCGAGGGGAACGAGGGTCCCATTCTCCAGGCGCTTTCCCTTGCCGATGGCGACGACTTCGCCCTCCTGCGGTTTCTCTTTTGCGGAATCGGGAATATACAGACCACCTTGCATGCTGGTCTCGTTATCCTCAATGCGTTTCACTACCACGCGGTCGTACAACGGTCGAATGTTCATTTGTGTGAGCCTCCACGGCTCAGGAAGGACTACGGTCTAGAGTTAGCACACTGTGGCCGCGAGTGCTAACTATATTTGTAAGTTGATGAAACTAAGAGGGAATATGTTGCTGCGTGAAAGCTGCTAAGATGAGGTTACCAGCCGAAGCAGAGATAGAAAAGGAGTAAACGTGCATTTTTCTTATCGAGGATTCGAGCAGCACAACGGGACCAGACAGTTCACTTTTCTGGGGCTTGCGGATAAGCAGCCGGACCGGGTATTTCACTTTACTGTGGACCTCACGCTTCTCACCGAACACCAGGTCAGCATTCAGGAGACACCTTCTCTTTGCTCAGAGTTATTGATCAAAGCGCTAGCGGAAGACTCGGCGTCTATGGACACGTATTGCAAATACGCTTTGAGCGGGGCCGATCTTCTGGCGTTCACGGCGCCTCGAAGGGCGCTCGCCGCATCGCGTGGCAAGAAGCAGTGGGTACGCCCGAAACCTTCAGCGGCATCGCAGCCGTTTACGCAAGCGTGGGGCGCCCCGCCGGCGGTATCCTAACCGGCGCTCTTACTGCTCCACAGTGTGGTCTCCGTGCGCTCCGAGGTGAATAGCAGGACAATAGCAAGCAACGTAGTACGATTGAGCACGATACTCTCGCGTAAATTCTACTCCTCCAAGCTCGTGGAAATTGGTGCGCAAATTGCTTTTGTTACGGGCGGAGGTTTCTCATGTTGCACTGGACGTTAGTTTTCCTCGTGATCGCCTTAGTGGCGGCTTTACTAGGGTTTGGCGGGATCGCCGGCACAGCCGCTGGAATCGCCAAGATCTTGTTTTTTGTCTTCCTCATACTGTGGGTCGTTAGCCTCATATCGCGACGTACCAGAGTATAGGTCCACCTGCGTCCGCTCCGGATCCCTGGGGCGGAAGCAGGGTTCCCTGAGAACCAACGAGTGGAAACTCGCGTCAGCGTATTGGAAACCACTGTTTCGGCAGTTATCCGAACCCGGGAACATTGGTTCCAACGTCGATAGAACGGCGGGTGTGTAAATCCGCCGATCATCGTGGCGGAATCAACGGCCGTTGTCGTTGCAGGCTGGGTGCGCGGGGGATCCTCGGTCTCTACAACAGATGAAATGCCACCTGTATTTCAGCTGATACCGCTACGGGTTTGCCATCCTTCGTGCCCGGCCGGAATAGCCATTGCATGACCGCCTCCATGGCCTTTTCATCCAGGCCGAGACCGAAGCTCTTGGTGACACGAACGTTCCTCGGCTTGCCATCCGGTCCAATCTCAACCGCAACGAGCACAACGCCCATCGCACGCGCCTTCCGCGCCTCTTCCGAATATTCGGGTTCCACTCTGCGGATCGGCACCGGCATGGTCACCCCGCCCCGGCCGGGGCTATAGACGGCTCGTTCCCCCTCTCCTGATCCGTCGGCCGGACCCATACTCTTTCCATGTCCACTTCCGATGCCAGCGGGTCCGCCCGGGCCTCCGGAAAGATACTTTCCGAGCCCGCCTGGATCGCCCACATCCGGCAGATTCGCGTCCGGGAGCTTCATATCGGGCGGCAGATCGAGGGTAGCTTCCATCACAAGTTTTGGAGTGGGATTGGTCGGAGTAACCATGGGCGGTACGAATTGCCGGAGAGACCTCGGTGGTAAGTGACCTGCCCTTGCGTCCGTCCTATCTCGCTGTCCACCCCCGCCGGGTTTCGGTGAATAGGGCGTAAGTTTGGAGTTCGTCAACAACACCGGGCGGTCAATCTTCCCGATGGGCGCCGTGGTGACAACAATCCCGAACAACAGCATAAGTACCGCCGCGTGGATCAGAAGCGAGGTGAGAGCGGATTCGCGTCGCATACAGGCAGTTATGCAAGCGATGAGCCGCACTGTAACTAAACAGATTTGGTGGCTTAGCGGAATATCTGCCGGGATACACCTGTGCCGGGCATGTTACACGTCACGCCGAGCGCCACCTCACGCCGAGATCTAACACGCGCTTGGCATATTCGACGCTGCGCTCCATGTCGGCCTTCTGCTGGAACCTTATAGCGCTTTCGTACTCGGGCGTGGCGGGCTTGCCGGGAATTTCCTCCACTACCATGGTGCCTTCGTAAGGATGACCCTTTTTCGCCAGGGCGATGAATCGGGCCAGGTCCGACCCGCGCATGGCCGGGTACATGGTCCAGATCTCCGGGTCCAGGTAAGGCATGACAACGGGCGGACGTCCGGTGATGGGTTTGATATAGATGTGTACCGGTGGACAGACTTCCCGAACCTTCGCGACGATGGCCTTGAAATCGACTACGCCGTCACCCAGCACCACCCACTGGACGGACGCTCCGCGCGGGACCTCGTACACCACGGAATCGCGGAGATGCACCGTCACCGCGAGCGGGCCGAGGGTTTCCACCGTCTCCATTGGATCTTCGAAGATGAACACCGGGTTGCCCGTGTCCAGATACGAACCGACGAACTCCTTGCCGGCGCCTTCGATCACCTGGCGCGTTTGCCAGGCGTGCAGGTCCTTGTGATTTTCTATCGCGATCTTCACGCCGGCATCCATCGCCAGGGAGCGGACGGTGCGAAGCAGTTTGATCGCGGTCTCCATGTGGTGCTCGACGGTTCCGGCCGGGAAGTGGGCGCGGTCACTCGCGAGCAGGGACCGAACGATAGGCGATCCCATGGCTGCCGCCCGCTGGATGTTGTAGCGCAGCGCCCGAACGGAAGTTTCGAACTCCGCCTCGGACTTCGGGAGTATGGCGCTCCCGCCGGTTTCGAGGTGCATGCCGAGACGTGCCGCCTGATCTTTGACGGCGCGCCAATGCTCCGGATCTTTTTGTTGCGGGTCGACTGAATCCTGCAGGAACACGGCGTCGAGTTTCAGGCTCGCGGTGTAATCGAGCAGTTGCGCGTCGTTCCATTTCAACGCGCGCAGGCAGTAAGTGTTCAGTCCGATCGGAATCTGTCCGGAGATGCTCATGAAACTCCTGCTGCCACAGTAGTCTTTACCGCGAGCGAAAGCAAGCTTGACAAAGGCGAAGAAAAGGCGAAATATGAGTTATGCTGTTCGGCGATTCTCCCGCGCCGGGCCTTGTCGGAATTGCGCGGCTGGCCTCTGAAAGCACGACGCTCGAGGCGAAGTCTCGCGTCGAATATTTCGAGATTCAGTCGCGCAGTCTGCTTAACCGCACGAAGCCCGGCATGCCGTTCACGTGGACAGTGAATCCCTACCGCGGCTGCGAGTTCGGGTGCAAATACTGTTACGCCCGCTACACTCACGAGTTCATGGAATTGGATCCGAATGCGTTCGAGGACCGCATTTACGCGAAAGCCAATGTCGCCGCGATACTGAAACGCGAACTGCGAAAGACGAGGGAGAGCGAAGGCATTGCCATCGGCACCGCGACCGACCCCTATCAGCCCGCCGAACGCCGGTTCGGACTCACACGCTCGATTCTCGAAGTGCTCTCGCGCGAGCGGGGCCGGGCGATTTCGGTCACAACGAAATCCGACCTGGTTGTGCGCGATCTCGACCTCCTTTCTGTGATACGGGAGCGCAACACGCTCAACATCAATATGACCATCACGACGCTCAACACAAAGCTCGCGCGCATGCTAGAGCCGCGAGCCCCACGGCCGGACCTGCGCCTGAAGGCCGTTCATGAGTTGTCGAACGCGGGGATTTCCGTAGGGGTATTCCCGAACCCGATTCTTCCACTGATCACGGATCGCGAAGCGAGCCTCGATGCCTTGGCGAAGGCCGCGAAAGACGCTGGGGCCCGTTATTTCGGCGGAGGCATTCTCTTCCTCATGCCGTCAGCGCAGAAGGTCTTTTTTCCGTTCCTGGCGGAAAAGTTCCCGCACCTGCTGCGGCGGTACGAGGAGCGTTATCGCGATAACGCCTACCTGAAAGGCGCTTATCGCGAAACGATTCGCGAACGCGTCCACGCCATTCGCGAAAAATACGGCCTGGATTCCGGCCCGCAGCCAGCGCCCATTCTGGAAACAGACCGCTTGCAGCCTGGTCTTTTCGATCCGGTGTGAGGACCCGATCTGGGAAAATGAATACTTGACTACCATTCAGCCCGCCCACCTCGCCGATTCCGTCCTTCAGGTCCCGCACTCCCGCATCCGCGAGCTTGCCGAGATCGCCATGTCCATGGATGGTGTCCTCAAGCTCTATTTTGGGGAATCGAATCTCCCGACGCCTGATTACATTAAGCAGGCCGCCGCAAGGGCGCTTACAGAGGGATATACGTACTACACGGAGAACGCGGGCCTGCCCTCGCTCCGGCGGGCGATTGCGGAGCACTATCTGCGCTTCCAGGGCGTGACCCTCGACCCCTTGAATGAGATCGTCGTTACTACTTCCGGCGTTCAGGCGCTGAACGTCGGTATTCGCGCGCTGCTTGACCCGGGCGATGAAGCGCTTGTCCTGACCCCGGCCTGGCCCAATGGATCGTCGATTGTTGCGATGTCGAATGCCGTTGTCAGACAGATTCCACACCCGCTGCGTGGAGACCGCTATGAGATCGATTTCGACGCCCTTGAAGCCGCTGTAACACCGCGTACTCGCCTGCTTCTGTACACTTCGCCTTCGAATCCCCTGGGCTGGGTCGCGACCGAAGACGACCAGAACCGTCTGCTCGCCTTCACGCGTAAGCACAATCTCTGGCTTCTCGCGGATGAAGTCTATGACCGCCTGTACTATGGCACGGACGTGCTCGGCACGCCCGTTCCCTCCATCCTGCGCAAGGCGACCCGTGAAGATGCCGTATTGGTCGTTCATTCGTTTTCGAAGAGCTACTGCATGACGGGTTGGCGGGTGGGCTGGCTGATTGCCCGTAGCGACATGGGGAAGAAGGCGACCCAGCTCAATGAATTCATTACATCGCACGCCCCCACATTCGCCCAAAAAGCGGCCGAGACGGCGCTTGCGGAAGGGGAACCGGAACTGAAGCGCATGCTCGAACGTTTGCGCGCCAATCGCGATTTCTGCTGGGACGCGCTCTCCCAAATGCGCGGCGTTACGGTTCCGAAGCCGGAAGGGGCGTTTTACCTCTTCCCGCGCGTTGAAGGTCTCGAAGACTCGTTTGAGTTCTGTAAACGGCTCTTGGAACAGACGCGCGTGGGCCTGGCCCCCGGTGTCGCGTTCGGCGCGGGTGGTGAAGGCTCCTTCCGAATTTGCTATGCCGCCGAAATGTCCATTCTCGAACCGGCCATGGAACGTCTGTCCGGCTTTCTGGCTACGTATTAGCTGGTATGCGCCTCTTGCTGGTTCTTTCCCTGCCTCTGGCCCTCTCTGCCCAGACGCGATTGGTAGAACCCGCGCAACGCGGCGTAAAGACCGATGACCGGATCGCGGCGCTCAGTAAGCAGGCGAGCGCCCGTCCATCGCTGGTGACCGAGAGCCTTCTCGCGAAGGCCTACATTCAGAAGATGCGGGAGACCGTAGATTTCAGCTATCTGAACCGTGCCTCTGAAATCGTCGAAAACATTCTGGCGCGTGATGGCGGCAACTACGAAGCGTTGCGTCTGCGAAGCGAGATCGCGATGGAGCGCCACGAGTTTACGCACGTTGCGGAGTATTCCACGGAAATCATCAAGTTCGCTCCGAACGACCCATGGAGCTGGGGCACGCTCGGCGATGCGCAAATGGAACTCGGGCATTACGATCAGGGCCGCGAGGCCTATGAAAAGATGGTCTCGCTACGGCCGAATCTGTCGAGCTATAACCGTCTAGCCTGGTACGAGTTCGTCACGGGGAACGCGGACGGCGCGATTCGGTTGATGCGTTCGGCGGTTTCCGGGGTGAGTGAAGCGCCGGAAAACACGGCGTGGTGCCTGGCGGATCTCGGCAGAGTTCAGTTCAAGGTAGGTCGTCTCGCGGATGCGGAAGCCTCTTACCGGCGGGCGCTGGTCGAGTTCCCAGGGTATTATCCGGCGCTGGCCGGTTTGGGACAGGTGGAGACCGCGCAGGGAAAGAACGACCTGGCAATCGATCATTACAGGAAGGCGCAAGCGGTGGTTCCGCTGCCTGAGTACGCCGCGGCTCTGGAAGCGCTGTATAAACGCACGGGCAGGCCCGCCGAGGCGCGCAAGCAGCAGGACCTCATCGATGTGATCGATAAGATGGCGCGCGCCGCGAACGAAAAGGTAAATCGGAACATGGCCATCCTGTATGCGGATGAAGATCGCGAACTCGATCGCGCGCTCGATCTGGCCCGGAACGAAATCGCCGTCCGGCCGGACGTCTACACACATGACGCGCTGGCATGGGTCCTTTTCAAACTCAAGAAGTATACCGAGGCGGAACAGAATAGCCAGAAAGCGCTAGCGCTAGGGACCCCCGATCCCGTTTTCTATTACCACGCGGGAATGGTTGCGTCAGCATTGGGCAACAAACAAGAAGCTCGTGAGAAGCTGCGGAAGGCGCTTGAATTGAACCCGGAATTTGACCCGGCACAAGCTCCGATCGCTCGCAGGACTCTGCAACGATTGCAGTAGTCCAGGCATCCAAGGTTACAGATGTCTGGCCACATTTGGTCCCTTTCACTCGCTTTAGCTACCATGGTCACTGCCTCAAGCGCGTCGTCCGCGCAAACACTCGGCCCACAAACTCTGAGCGACGTTGCGTACGCTCATCCTTCCGGCATCAGCCTCTGCATGGACGCATCGCTCCCTGACACTGAGCAAGCTGTTCCCGCGGTCGTGATAGTCCATGGAGGGGCGTGGGTGGCAGGAGATCGGAGGTCCAATGTCGAGCCCCTCTTCCAACCGCTCTCCGATGCTGGATTCGCATGGTTCTCCATTAGCTACCGTCTGGCCACCAATGTGATGCAGTTCGGCGCAGCGGTGGACGACATCCAAAGCGCCGTTCGTTTCATCAGAGCACACGCGGCGGAATACCATATCGACCCGGACCGGATCGCTCTGGTCGGAGAGTCGGCTGGAGGCCACCTTGCCGCGATGGCAGCGCTCCGCGCCGATGCCGATTCGGCCGTGCGCGCTGTGGTGGCCTTGTACACTCCCTCAGACCTCGTCAAGCTCGCGAAGACCTCATCCTTCATCCCGCCCGTGTTACGCGATTCCGTCAGTGGTACGTTGTTCGAGAATCTCCTCATGACCGGCCTCGCGCAGCTCTCGCCGCTCAACAACGTGCGGCGGAACATGCCACCGTTCCTGTTCATTCATGGGACTGCAGACCCGCTTGTGCCTTTCGAGCAATCCACCGGGATGTGCGATCGCATGAAAGCTGCCGGAGCAAGCTGCGAAGTGTACCCGGTGAAAGGCGTCGGACACGGAATTCGGTGGTGGGAATCGCAACCGGCCATCGCCGCCGGCTATAAACGCAAGATGGTTGAGTGGCTTAACGGTCAATTCGGCATTTCGGTCCTATAACGGTGAGCGAGACAGCCGCGTCAGGATTTTAAATCCTCGGGTGCCTGCTTAGTCTCTTCAGCTTTCGAGCGCTCCACCACAATCGTGAAGTTCGCGACCAGAGCGGAAAGCGCGCCGATCGCCGCCAGTACCGGCGCCGCGATTACCCCAATAGCCGCCACTGTCAGCGGGATCTCGATGAAGGTATTTCCTTTGTCATCCTTGATGATCAATCGGCGGATATTGCCTTCCTCGATAAGGCTCTTCACCTTCGCAAGCAGATCGTTGCCGGCAACCTTGATTTCTTCGAAGATTGTTTGAAATTTGTCCATACCCTTTAAAAACGGGCTTCGCTGCCAAATAGTTCAATTCGTCGTAAATGTGGGAAAATACACAGTATTATGCGCCACGCGTTGCGCGGATTTCTTTTTCTTCTCCCGGCCCTGTCCAGCGCCGCCAACTCCGTGCCGAAGTTGTCTCTTCAGGCTCTGGTCTCTCAATCCGAAATTATTGTTTCCGGTACTGTCACGCGTTCTTGGACCGGCTGGGATTCCGAACATAGATTCATCTGGACGCACACGGAAATAAGGCCCGGCGGATTCCTGAAAGGAAAGTCGCAATCAATGGTGACCGTAAGCGAACCGGGCGGTTCCGCCGATGGTTTGACCCACAGCTGTCCGGTTATAAGTTGAATAGATTCAGTTGGTTAGGATTGGGGGTTGGTTCCGTCCGCGAGTTAGGCGTCTCAAATACCTGTAAAATGGGCATTTTTTCGAAAGCAGTAAGTCCAACGACCTGCAAGAAAGTGTAAAGACTCGCCTCCACTCCAAGCGTCTTCTTGGCGATGGCCACTAGCAGGTAGACGCTCAGTGCGACCCAGATTTGCGTCTTGATGGCATTCGGAGAATTGCCCAAAAAGCTCTTGATTCGGAGATGTTGCTTGATCCATTTGAAGAAGACTTCAATATTCCAACGGCTCTGATACAACTGCGCGATGGTGAGTGCGGGCAGCAGAAAGTTGTTGGTGAGAAAGACGAATCGTTTACCGCTGGGCAGATCGCAATACGTCACGCGGCGCAGCGCGACCGCGTAATGATCCCGAGTTTTCACGCCGGTTAGCAGCACCGTTTGATCCGAACGGAGACCAGTGGCACGCGACACGGGCCGCGAAAACTGACGACCCATCTGGGTCGTCGTGAGCGCTCGGGTAACGAAGAAGGCGCCGGTTTGATGAATGCGAAAGAGACGTCCGAAACTCAGATAACCACGATCCATCACGTAGAAGGCGCCGGGCTCGAAAGCGATCCGATCCAGCGTCAACACGTCGTGGGAACGGCCGTGGGTAATGTCGACAAAGGTGGGAATGCTGCCGCGCAGGTCCAGTAGCGTATGCATTTTGACTGCGCCGCGTGAACGTTCATAGGGAGCCCAGGGACACAAAGAAAGGCAGACATCCATCATGGTCGAATCCAGCGCATAGACAGTATTGTCGAGTTCGGCGCCGAACGGCTCATCGGCATAGAGCGGCCGCGCGATGGCCATTAGCACTTGCGCCAAATCCGCATATACGTGCCAGTCGCGGCGTTCGTTGGCGTCAGCCAGCGTCGAGCGCGAAACCTCGCCACGAATTCCCAGATGGTAAAGCTTGCCGGAAACAGCACGCAGGCACGATTCCAAATCACGCAGGCTCTCACGATGGGTCAGTTGAGCGAACGCCATGCAGAGCCACTGATCCCAGCAGGAGAAGCGGCGCAAATGCCGATCCGCTTTATGGCGTGCGACACATGCCTGAAACTCGCTGTGGGGAACGAAGTCCATCAGCTGCGAGAAAACCATCCGACCTTGATTCACACCTCACTCTAGGTGATCCTATTTCAAATCGTTTTCGG
>JAOAPQ010000418.1 GCA_025462965.1 Bryobacterales bacterium | reverse complement strand
CCGACCACAATGGCAAACTTGAGCCCTTGCGCCGACAAATGTCCTTCTATCGTCATCTTCCCTTAAACACCGGCGCGCGCTTCTCGAGAAACGCCCGCGTCCCCTCCGCGCGATCGTCGCTCGCCGCGGCCAGCCCGAACGCCATGGCCTCGAAGCGCAGCCCCGCATCGATGCCGGAATCGAGTCCCGCATCCACTGCCTGCATCGTCAGCCCCAACGCCAGCGGCCCGTTCGCGAGTACCCGCGAGAGCCATGTCCGGCTGAACGGAATCAACTCACTCTTTTCGACAACGTAGTTCACCAGGCCGGAGCGATGCGCCTCCTCGGCGCTCACCGGCTCGGCGGATAGCAGCATGTCGAGCGCCCGGCCGCGTCCCACCAGCCTCGGCAATCGTTGCGTCGCGCCGTACCCCGGCGGGATGCCTAGCTTCACTTCCGGCTGCCCCAGAACGGCGTCCTTCGATGCAATCCGCACGGTACAGCACATCGCCAGTTCCAGGCCGCCGCCAAGCGCATATCCGTTGATTGCCGCCACCGAAGGCTTCCGCATGGTCTCCAATCGCCGAAAAACGTTCTGCCCTTTCACCGACAGCGATTCCGCTTCTGCGGCCGAGGTTTCCGCCAGCTCTTTTATATCCGCGCCCGCAATGAAGGCTTTATCGCCCGCGCCGGTAAGGATCAATCCGCGTAACGCCCGGTCGCTTTCCACGCGCGCAAACGCCACGTCCAGTTCCGCGATGGTCGCCTGATTCAGCGCATTCCGCTTTTCCGGCCGATTGATCGTGATCAACACGATCCCGTGTTCCTCGACCTCAAAGTGTAAGTGGCTGAACGACATATGCCATACTGGAAATTCAGGCCTCATCATACCGCATGGACCGTGAATTCATCCGCAATTTTTCTATCATCGCGCACATCGATCACGGCAAATCGACACTAGCCGACCGCCTGCTCGAAGCCACCGGCGCGCTGACCAAGCGCGAGATGATGGAGCAGGTGCTCGACTCGATGGATCTCGAGCGCGAGCGCGGCATCACGATCAAAGCGCATGCCGTGCGCCTCAATTACCGCGCTTCCGACGGCAAGGATTACCAGCTCAACCTGATCGATACGCCCGGCCACGTCGATTTCTCCTATGAAGTTGCGCGCAGCCTGCAGGCTTGCGAAGGCGCGCTGCTGGTGGTGGATGCCTCCCAGGGAGTTGAGGCGCAGACCCTGGCTAATACGTATCTCGCGTTGAACCACAACCTCGAGATCATTCCCATTCTGAATAAAATCGATCTGCCGGCCGCCGAACCGGAGCGCATCCGCGAGCAGATCGAAACGCTGATCGGATTGGACGCCAAGGACGCGATCCTATGCAGCGCGAAGCAGGGAATCGGCATTAATGAGACGCTCGAAGCCATCGTCCACCTGATCCCGCCGCCCTCGGGCGATGCGGAAGCGCCGCTCCGCGCGCTCATCTTCGATTCGTGGTTCGACCCGTACCGGGGGGTGATCGTTCTTCTTCGTATCGTCGACGGCCGCCTCAAGATGGGCCAAAAGATCCGGCTATGGTCCAACGGACAGACGTTCGATGTGGAAGGCTGCGGCTATCAGGCTCCCAAGGCCACGCCCACGCAGGAGCTTTCGGCCGGCGAGGTCGGCTACCTCTACGCCAATATAAAGACCGTTTCGGACGCGAAAATCGGCGACACCGTCATCGATCACAATAATCCCGCCGCCGAGCCGCTGCCCGGCTTTGAAGAGATCAAGCCCATGGTCTTTGCCGGGCTTTATCCGGTGGAGTCGCACGAGCACGGCATTCTTCGCGACGCTCTGGAGAAGCTGCGGCTCAACGACAGCGCGTTCAATTTCGAGCCTGAGAACAGCACCGCTCTGGGTTTCGGCTTTCGCTGCGGCTTTCTCGGTTTGCTGCATCTGGAGATCGTGCAGGAGCGCCTGGAGCGCGAGTTCAACATCGATCTGATCACTACTGCACCGGGCGTGCGCTATCGCATCACGAACACCAAGGGCGAGGTGTACGAAGTAGACAATCCCAACAAGTTCCCCGACCCGTCATCCATTAAGACGATCGAAGAACCGATTATCGATGCCTCCGTCATCACGCGCGAAGAATATATCGGCGGGATCCTGGCGCTTTTGGAAGACAAGCGCGGCGTGCAGAAGAAGTTCGAATACATCGGAGGCGGCCGCGTGATGCTTCTCTACGAGATGCCGCTCAACGAGATCGTGCTCGATTTCTACGACCGGCTCAAATCGGCCTCGCGCGGTTATGCCTCGCTCGATTACCACCTGGCCGGCTTCCGTGTCTCCCCGATGGTGCGTCTCGACGTGCTCATTGCCGGCGATCCCGTGGATGCGCTTTCGATCATTGTTCACAAGGATTTCGCTTACGAGCGGGGTAAGCTGCTGATCGAGCGCATGCGCAAGTTGATCCCCCGGCAGATGTTCGAGGTCGCGCTGCAGGCGGCCATCGGCACGAAGATCATCGCGCGGGAAACCATCAAAGCGATCGGCAAGAACGTGCTGGCGAAGTGCTACGGCGGCGACATTTCCCGCAAGCGCAAGCTCCTGGAAAAACAAAAAGAAGGCAAGAAGCGCATGAAGCGCGTGGGTACGGTGGATATCCCGCAGGAAGCATTCCTCGCGGTTCTCAAGGTCAACGACGACTCCGACTGACCCGCCACGCTACTGGCATCGCACCGGCCAAAAAGACGCAACTACGCTGCGAGGTACCTCCATGCGCTCCAAAATCGGCTGCAGGAACCGGCCAAACCGTTCCATAACAGCGCGGTCGTTCTTAGCAATAGCCTCCCGCACCGATCTCCTCGTCTCCGGCGTGATCACCTCAATCCGCCCGACGAACACGCGGACGGTCTGCGCCGGGACAGGCTCGATCTGAACCGGCAGCATGGAATCGACCGCACGCGCCGGCACGATGTAGAGGAGCCGGGAGCCCTCCTCGAACCACGAATCGCGCCAAGTTTCCACCATCGCGTGCGCATCCTTAGGGAACAGTCCTTGCGCGGTCAACTCCGTTTCCAAATCGCGCTGCAACTGCGGAAAAGAGCTATCAAGAGAAGGCGGATCGAGACTGGCGGTGTCCCGGACGGCGCCCACGTTGCGATAGCCCAACCGTCCCCCGCGATTCTCGAACAGGATCACGCCGGGGACCGGTTCGTGCCCGAGGTTCCCGATCACAATTTTGCCGTCGCTCGCGACGCGAGCGGAAAGAGGAACCGGCGATCTGGAAACGCCCCGATAGAAAAGAAATTTCTCCCGCTGCCCTCCGACATTGAGTGGCGCGGCATCGGTTCCGCGAGCGGCATAATAGCGGCCCGGGCGACTCTCGACAGGTAGAGCCGGATCGGTACCCGGCTGAACTTTGATATCACGCCATTCGATCGACCCGGTCAAGGTCCCCATCGATGTATCGATCCCATTCAGATTCTCCGGCAGCTGCGAAGTGTTCCCGGCGTCTCCCTGGTAAATCGCGTTGCGGGCTTGCGGATACCATTCTGTGATGAGCCCGTGCGGGAACCGGACCGTGACATTCGCCGTGAGCTCTCGCGGCGAGTAGAAGTACATCACCGGCGTCTCCATGCGCACGGTGCCACGCAGCTTCCACTTGAAGCCGCGATATCCGAAATCGTTCACGAAGCCAGGAAGATCGTTCGGGCACGCCAAAGAATCCCAATCGACGGCTAGGCCATCCTCGCCCGCGACGGAAGTGAAGGTGCCCCACTCGTGTACGGTGAGATCGTTCTGGAGGAGCGCGGTGGAATGGTTCTCTGCCGCGATGAGAATTACCGCGGTGAGCATGGTCAGAATCGGGGTACAGCGCTGCAACATAAATCCCTCCTTGGCCGGGATTCAGACTGAATTCATCATATAGACGCCAAAGTGGACCGTGGTGTTAACACTTCATATGTATTAGTTTAGACTTGATCTGACAAAACCATTTAAGAGTCCACAGCCGCGCGCGCATCGCGCGGAGAAAAACCGTCGGGTGAAGTGGCGACTAAGAAGCGGTCGAGTTGCTTCTCATCAGCCAGGTGCTTCGAATCCCGGAACGTTTGCATCGGGGTCTTTCCGAAACAGTACTTTCCGGAGTGCGGCCGGTTGTCATTGTATTCCGCGAGCCATGCATCCACGTCGGTCTGCAGTTGTTCCAGATTCGCAT
>JAOAPQ010000416.1 GCA_025462965.1 Bryobacterales bacterium | reverse complement strand
GTTTTGATAACTGGCTGGGAGACAGGGACTCGAACCCCGATAGGCAGATCCAGAATCTGCAGTCCTACCATTAGACGATCTCCCAGCAACTTTTTCATTTTAGCAGTTGAATCGCGGGCGTCAACCTGGACACTCGGCGGTCGGGGCACAGGTTCCTGGCCGTGTTACCATGGGAATTAAACCTTCCAGAGGATTTTCGTGTCTGATCGAATCACCCGCAAAGACCTTCGTACCGACAAGTTTGCAGTCGCGGTGGAACATAACGTCGAGTATGTGGCCGAGCACCGGGCCCAGGTAATCCGCTACGCGCTCATCGGCCTGGCCGTTCTCCTGCTCGGCGCGGCGATTTACTTTTACCGGGGCCATCAACGAGATGTCCGGCAGGAGAAACTCGCGGATGCCATCCATATTCAAGAAACGAATGTGCAACCTGGCGTGCAGCCCGGTCCCTTGAGTTTTCCGACTGACGAAGCCAAGCGCGCCGCGGCGACGAAGGCGTTCAGCGCTCTGTCTACCGAGTTCTCGGGCTCTCGTGAAGGGTTGGTCGCCCAGTACTATCTGGCGAGTATCGCGGCTGACGCGGGCAAATTAGATGAAGCCCGGAAGCGATACCAATCCGTGGCCGATTCAGGCGACAAAGACTATGCCTCACTGGCCCGGCTTTCGCTCGCCGGAGTGGACTTTTCCGAGAACCGGAACGCCGACGGCGAGAAACGACTGCGTGACCTGATGGCGAATCCCACCGTACTCGTTTCCAAGGAACAAGCGATCATTTCGCTCGCGCATCATTACGCTACCACCAACCCGGCTGAAGCCCGCAAGCTACTCGAACCGCTCACCACCACGCCAAGTAGCGCCAGCCAGGCTGCCGTCCAGCTTTTGGGCGACATGCAAGCGCAGTAATTTTGCTGCAGGACCTTCGGTTCCCGCTGGCCAGCAGCCGGGGCCGCCGTTATCCGGAACCGGAACATCCGTACCGAAACGATTTCCAGCGGGATCGCCACCGTGTCGTGCATGCGCGCGCGTTCCGCCGTTTGGAAGCCAAGACGCAGGTGTTCGCGCCCGGCATCTCGGATCACTTTCGCAATCGGCTGACTCACACAATCGAAGTAGCTCAACTCGCCCGGACCGTCGCCAACGTGCTGCAACTGGACGAAGACCTGACGGAAGCGCTGGCCCTCGTTCACGATATCGGCCATCCGCCTTTCGCGCATGCCGGCGAAACCGAGCTGAACGCCCAGATGGCGCGGTTCGGCGAGCGTTTCGACCACAATATCCAGGCGCTTCGGATTGTGGAAGCTTTCGAGCAGCGGTACGCGCGCTTTCCGGGTTTGAATCTAACCTTTGAAATCCGCGAAGGGATCGTCAAGCACTCGCGCGACTTCGATAAGGGAGAGTTTGCCGAACTCGATGAATACCTGCCCGGCTTGCGGCCGCCGCTGGAATCTCAACTGATCGATCTGGCCGACGAGATCGCGTACGACGCGGCGGATCTCGACGATGGCTACTCCGCTCACTTGTTCCACGCGCGCGACGTCGCCGACGAAGTTCCCGCGTACGCCGAGATTTACGAGGCTATCGAGACCCAGTTCCCAGGAGCTTCCGAGCGGGACCGGTTCCAGGAGATCCTGCGACTGTTGACCGATTGGTTCGTTGGCGGACTGGTTGAAGGAACCCTCCGGGCGGCCAGGGGTGCCGCGGTGAAGAACACGGAGGACGTACGCCGCTTTCCCACGCGCATCGCCGCGTTCACGCCGGAGGTGCTCGAGGCGTCGCGCGGTTTAAAACGCGTCATGCACAAGTTCGTGTTTTCATCCACAGCGCTGTCGGAAGACCGCAAGCGCTCGCGAGCCATGATCGGCGAGCTATTCCAATTCTTCATCGAACACCCCGACCGCCTTCCCGAACCATATAGCGGGCGGGCGGAGGGTTCGCGCGCGCCGCGCGTGATCTGTGACTATATCGCCGGCATGACCGATGTTTTCTTTCACCGGACCTATCAGCAGGTCATCGGCCTGCCGTAGTAGCCTGATGGCTATGCGCCGCCTGCTAATCCTCAGCATCGCTATGCTCGTACTCGCACATTTCGCCATGTCAGAAACTCCCGTTACTCCTCCCACCGCTAAACGCGTCGAACACCGCGAGGAGCGCCACGGCGCGACAGTGATCGACAACTACTTCTGGTTGCGTGAGAAATCGAATCCGGAAGTGATTCAGTATCTGGAATCGGAGAACGCCTACACCGAGGCTCTCAGCAAAGATATCAAGCCGTTCGAGGATGCGCTCTACAAGGAAATGTTGGGGCGCATCAAGCAGACAGATTTGAGCGTGCCGGTCCGGCGCGGCGAGTATTTCTACTACTCACGTACCGAAGAAGGCAAGCAGTATCCCATTCAGTGCCGGAAGAAAGGCAATATGGATTCGCCCGAGGAGATCCTGCTGGACCTGAATGAGCTGGCAAAAGGATTGAAGTTCCTGAGTCTCGGAGCTTTCTCAGTGAGCAACGACCAGCAGCTGCTGGCCTACACCGCGGACACTACTGGTTTCCGGCAGTACAAGCTGCATGTGAAGGATCTGCGCACCGGTGCGACCTTACCCGATACGGCCGAGCGCGTCACGTCCCTGGCCTGGGCGGCGGACAACAAGACCATCTTTTATACGACTGAAGACGCGGTCACCAAACGCTCCGATCAACTCTGGAGAACTGCGCTGGGCGCGGCGAAACCGGATCTTGTTTATGAGGAGAAAGACGAACTCTTCCGCATCGGTTGCGGCCGGACTAAGGACAAGCAGTACATTCTGCTCGAGATCGCCGCGACGGATTCCCGCGAGTACCGCTATCTGGCCGCCGACCACCCACAGAGTGCGTTCAAGACTCTGCTGCCCCGCGAAAAGGACCATAAGTACGACGTCGAACACCGGAATGGATTGTTCTACATCCGCACGAACAAGAACGCGAAGAACTTCCGCGTAGTCACGGCGCCGGTTGCCGATCCGCGCCCGGCCAATTGGAAGGAGTTCATCCCGCATCAGCCGAACGTGCTCATGGAAGGCCTGGACATGTTCAGTGGATATGCTGTCGCTTTCGAGAAATCGGA
>JAOAPQ010000196.1 GCA_025462965.1 Bryobacterales bacterium | reverse complement strand
CAGGATTCGTCTGATGGACATATATGCTGTTCAACTCAATGAATTCGACCCCGAAAACGTAATTCATATGCAGCAGCCCGGCGAGCTCGCGCGGTACGTTCTCGTAGTTCATGCGCGCCACTCCATCGTCGATTTCGTCCAGCACAATAACGTCCGCACCCTGCAGATGCTCAACTTGCTCGGTGATTTTGCGGAAGTCCTTCGATCTGACCTCCGGATTTGCCCGTGCCGCCGCCACAAAGCCTTCCTTATCCGAAAACGCCAGCTTGAGTTCCGATCCCCTTGTTGTGCGATTAATGTTCCACTCCGCGATGCGCAGCACCGGGCCCACTCCCGGCACAAAGGGTGTCTTTGGCTTCGCACCCGAAAGGGTCGCCTCGTTACTAATGAAAGGCTCTTGCAGGACTCTTTGCAGCCTCGCCTGCAGTTCCGGCGGCGGCGGATCGATTGTTGCAAGGGTTACCAGGTCGTCGAAGCGCAGCTTCTCTGGGCCCTGGAAACGAATCAGCTCCGTCGTTGGCGTGTCTCGCTCAGCACCACGCAAAATTGCGGGAGCAAGCAGGCCGCCGGCAAGCAAGCCCTGCAGGCAGGGTATCCACACACAACAGAGGATACGCACTGGTCTTCGATAGATACCCAAGCACGACGTCATCCGGAAACGCTCCACTGAGCAGCAATTCCCTCGCCAGAGGCGAACACATCCATGACTCGGTCATCTGCCGTGGAGACACTGCGCCTGGTCTCCTGGGCTAGCTGGGCTTACGCGTCGGTGTAGTGACTCCGTGATGATTATTCGACGCTTCCATAAGCGACCTGTCTAGCACCGCTGACTTGTTTCGTTGGTGTCCTCGAACGCTAATCGAATCGCAACACATCGGTTGGGTTCACAGTAGAGGCGCGGTAAGCCGGGATAAGTGCCGCGCCAAGGGTGGCTGAGGTCAGCAGCAGTGTCGCGGCGGCGATCGTGACGGGATCGGTTGGTTTTACGCCGAACAATTGAGACTCCAACAGCCGTCCCAGCGCCGCAACGCACGGCAATGCGATAGCCGTGCCGGCAAGGATCATCGCGATGGCGTCCCGGAGGACGAGCCAAATCGCCGAGCCTCCCGTCGCGCCTAGCGCCATCCGTATTCCTATCTCGCGCGTGCGCTGGGTCACCACAAACGACATCACGCCGTAAAGTCCTACGAGCGACAGCAACAGCGCCAGAGTGCCGAAGGCGCTCGACAGGGTCGCCAGCATGCGCTCGGTATTCAATGACCGGCTGACCTGTTCATCGAGCGTTCGGAAGTTGGCGATCGGCAAGGCCGGATCGGCGTTATGAATGATCGTTCGAATCGATTGAAAGGCTAGTTCGGGCGTGCCTCGGACCTTCACATAGAAGTTCCCGCCCGCCTCGTCGCCCTGAGAAATTGCGAAGTAAGCTTGTTCCGACTCCTCGCGAAGACCGCGATAGCTGAAGTCCGCCACGACGCCGATGACTTCTATGTTTGGCTTCGCATCGGGCCCGGAACCCTCACAGATGCGCACACCGAGAGGGTTGCGCCCGCCCAGATAGCGCTTTACAAACGCCTCGTTGACAATTGCCGAGCGACGCCCGGCTTCGACCCCTGGCCGGGAGTCGTGTTCGTCGAAGTCTCTCCCCGCGACAACCCTGATCCCCAGGGTTGCGAAGAATCCGGGACTGACCGCATTCAGATTGACATCCCGATCGGTGGTGAGTCGTTGATCGGTTTGAATCGTCATGGGGTCGTTCCAGCTTCCGCCGGTCAATAACGGGAAACGCGCCAGGGCAGATGTCTGGGTGCTCGCAGAAGTGTGGATCGCATCGTGAACACGGCGAATCAGTTGGCTTGCTTGCGAAGGAGAGTAGCCGTTTCGACGAGGATCGAGGCCAAACGAGACGAGGCTGGATGTGTCAAATCCTGGCCCTTTTGCCAGTAGTCCGGTCAGAGTTCGCACAAACAACACCGCTCCCACGACGAGGATCAACGAGAAGGCTATCTGGGCCGTGACAATTATCTTTCGCAGCCGGACGCCGCCAAGTGCCGCGCCGCCTCGCTCCCGAAGGGAAGAGATCAGCGACCTGCGGCCGGCCTGCAGAGCCGGTGCCAGGCCGCTCAGGACACCCGCGGCCACACTCACCAGGAATGCGAAAAGCAACAGGCGTGAGTCGACGGCCGATTTGAGGGCATTGGCTGCCACATCGCGAGGCAGAAAGGCGATGAGGACACGCATGGCGGGCGGGGCGAGCGCCAGTCCGAGCGATCCCCCGGCAAGGGCAAGAAGGAGGCTATCGGCGAGAAGTTGCCGGCCGATCCGCCCCCGCGAAGCGCCCAGGGCCAACCGGGTGCTGATCTCACGCTCGCGAGCCGATCCGCGGGCGAGGAACAGGCCGGCGACATTTAAACAGGCCAGGCCCAACAAAACCGCGGTTAGCGCGAGCAGGACCCATAACGGTTGCGAGAGCCTGCGCCGCAGACTGGAATGGCCCTGTGGCGCCGGAGTGAGTACGATTCTCGACGTAAGAAACCGTTGCCGGCGCTCCGCCGTAATTCTGGGGAACCCTGCGCGGCGTGTGTCCTCGTCTAACATCGCTTTGAACCACGGTTGCAGGCCTACCTGGGCGTGGGCCAAAGTAACGTCCGGCCTAAGGCGGCCCAGCACCTGCATCCAGCGCGTGCGGCGGTCCAACAGATCCTGAAAACCGGGAATGGCTTGCGCCGACATGGCAGCGGGAATCCAGAGTGACGGAATCTGGCCCACGTCGATGCCCCGGAATGCGGAAGCGGCCACGCCAATGACCGTCATAGGGTGTTGGTTTACCAGAACCTTGCGGCCCACCACATCCGGTGCGCCGGCGAGTTGCGTCTTCCAGAAGTCGTAAGCGAGCACAACTACCGGACTCGCGCCTGGCGTCCCGTCATCGTCGTTCCCCAAAACCCGTCCAATAGCAGGGCCGACACCGAGCACCGAAAAATAACTACCCGAGACGATTTCCGCCGCGGCGGGTTTGTGTTCTCCGCCCGTCGAGAGGTTCACAGTCGTAGCGGCACGGCAAATTACGCCCTCGAAAATCCGGTCCTGCAGCTGAAGGTCGCGGCAGATCGGGTACGACATCAGATTCCAACTGCCGAATCCGTTGGCTACCTGGTCTCCCTTCCAATCGATGAGGACAAGGCGTTCGGGTTGGCGGACCGGAAGCGCGTGGAGGACCACCTGATCGACGAGAGAGTAGATCGCAGTGGTCGCTCCAATGCCGAGTGCGAGCGAGAGAACAGTGGTGGCGGTGAACGATGGACTGCGCAGAAAGGACCGCGCGGAGAACCGGAGATCATACACAAAATCCCGCAGCCATCGGGTCAGCCAAACGTCACGCACTTCCTCCTTCACCCGCGTGAGGTTGCCGACTTCGAGCGTGGCCTGTCTCCTGGCTTCCGATTCCGGCACGCCGGACAGCATAAGATCGCTGACCCGGCGGTCGACGTGATACCGCAATTCCCGGTCCAGGCCGCTTTCCAAAGATCGACGCCGGAACCAGTTCAGTAACTGCTTCATGATCTGTTGCCCTCGTCAAAGATCAACCGGACCGCTCCCGAAAGCCGCGCCCAGCTGTCCTTCTCGACGACGAGCTGTTTTCGTCCGGAACGCGTCAGCGAGTAGAACTTGGCCTCGCGCCCTGTCTCCGACTGCTTCCACTCGGCCTCCAGCCATCCCTTCTGTTCCAGTCTATGGAGGGCGGGATAGAGAGAGCCCTGATTCACCTGAACGACGGATTGGGAGATCTGCTCCAGCCGCTGCGCAATGCCGTAGCCGTGCGCCGGTTCGAGGGAAAGGATCTGGAGGATCAGCATATCGAGCGTGCCTTGCGGGATGGGAAAACGGGGAGACGGCATGAATGCCTCAAGCTTCTACTCGTTGAGTATAGAGCACGATAGGTCGAAGGTCAAGGCGTGTTGTTTTGAATCCGCGTTCATCTGCGGCTAACACTTTCCATGGACCATTCACAACGCTGTGTTCCGAAATAAAGTCAGTTACTAGTCAAAACTCAATCCGTATCCTATTAGACGATACCCAGTCGATATTGTGCCGCCGGCCGCAGCCAATCACTGGCCGCCTATACACGGCCGGTTGGATTACCTTGCGAGTTACTAGCAATAGCATTTAGGACCGCGTGTGCAATAGATGGACGGGTGCGTCGAACAATCGATGGGGCGGCGCGATGTTCGCATGAAGGGAAGCCTGTCTCGGCACCTGCACATTTGTCTCGAAGGTGACAGGCACTGTCTGATGACGTCCCCAGTGCCCACTGCTGAGGGAGATAGGGTACGAGCACGGCTCGGGAGAGTGCTGTTCCGGACTCAATCGCGTCGCCGTCACAATTCTGACCGAAAAGGCCAACCTGGAGTCATCATTCGCATTTGGAGATATATCTGCACAGCGTCGGACGTGGCTCGATAAGTTACAACGCTCCAGAGGATTACTATGCCGCATGTTAAGTTCCGCCATTCTTTTCACAGATTCATGCCGATCACCCTTGTCTCCATATTCTTCGCCGGCCATCAGATTGGCTTCGCGCAAGACAGCCCCGATTACATCGGATTTTTGGAACAGAACTCGATGCTCTTCCAGGCTGTACAGGAGGCGGCGTTGATATCCGGCGAGGGGTTGCAGTGGCGGCATACATATGGTAATCCGCAACCAGGCCAAGTGGTGAAGACGGCCTCGAATTGGTTGCTCTACTACCCCGGCTCCGTAATCACTCCGCCGAATCAGTCCGTCCTAGGCACATGGGCCCTCCCCCAGTTTTGGGACACCCTGGCAAACGTCGGGATCCAGACTCTGCACACCAACCCGATCGAACGCGCTGGAGGAATCCAGGGGACCGCCTACACCCCTACGATTGACGGCTGGTTCGACCGCATCTCGCTGGAGATCGACCCGCAGTTCGGGACTGAGGCCGAGTTCAAGCAGATGGTCACAGTTGCCGGGCAGCGAGGGGCACTCATCGCGAGCGATCTGGTGCCTCTCCACACCGGCCTTGGGGCGGATTTCCGCCTCGCCCAGCGTGCTTACAAAGACTACCCCGGCATGTACACGATGGTTGAGATCCCCCAGTCCCTTTGGACGCTCTTGCCCAACGTCAGTGATCCGTGGGGTCACGAACTCCTTCCGGTTGACGCAGCAGTGCAGCTCAAGAACATGGGATATATCCCCGGTACCATCCATTCGGCCGACGCAGACCCACAAGCCGGCACCTGGAGTGGCTGGAGCGCTACGGCTGAGGTGGTTGGTGTCGATGGCAAGTTGCGCCGATGGGTCTACCTGCATGTGTTTAAGCCAGCCCAACCGGCACTCAATTGGCTGGATCCCTCCTACGCCTCTCGCCGCGCGCTCTACGGCGACACTGCCCGGAACATCGTCGATCGGGGCGCCCGGATCCTCCGGTTGGACGCCGCGCCGTTCCTGGGGATCGACCCGGACACCAACGACTCAATGGCCCAGACCTACCTGCAGCCCCTGTCGGTCGCCGGTACTGACGATCTCGCGTTTATGAGCCGCAAGCTCGGCGGCTGGACGTTTCAGGAGCTGAACGTTCCACTGGAGCAACTCAACCTGTACACCCAGTACGGCCCCGACCTCTCGTACGACTTTTTCACTCGTGCTCAGGTCCTCCATCCCTTAATCACCGGCGATGTGCTGCCGTTGCGGCTCGCGCATTCCTTGCTCCTGCAGAAAGGCGTACAGGCGGGCACGCTCATCCATGATCTACAAAACCACGACGAGATCACCTATCAGCTCATCGATCTCGGCTCCCGCAACAGTGCCCAGCTCGATGGCCAAACACTGAACGGGGTCCAATTAAAGCAACAGATGCTTCAGCAAATGCAATCAACCGTGGGCGCCGCGCCCTACAACAAGTTGTACCGCCCGCAGCAGGACGGGGTGGCCACGACATTCGCCGGCTTCATCGCCGCCGCGCTCGGCATCCAAGACCCGTATCACGCCACCCCGGACCAGGTGGCGCTCATCCGACGGGCACACCTGCTCGTCGCCCATGCAAACGCCATGCAGCCCGGGGTGTTCGCGCTTTCGGCGTGGGACCTGGTCGGCGCCTTGCCTGTCCCGGCGGACTCGGTCGCTAACTACACCGTCGGCGGTGACTGGCGCTGGATCAATCGCGGCGGCGTAGACCTGCTCAATGTGAACCCTGGCGCGACGACCACGCCAGTACTTGGGCTGCCCAGGGCTCAGACGCTTTACGGTTCTCTACCCCAGCAGCTCAACTCCGCTGACTCGTTCGCGAGTCAGATCAAGCAGATGCTCGCGGGGCGCAAGCAGTACCGCATTGCCGAAGCAACCATGAATGCCGTCCCGCCGACCGGGAATCCCGCCGTTTGCGTGCTTGCCATGACCCTTCCCGGTGACCGGGACCTTGCGATTACCGCACTCAACTACGGACATGGCTCCACTTCGGTCCAGGTCGATCTCACCCTTGTTCCGCCGGGAATCCCGGCAGCGTCGGTCGCGGGCCAGACAGCTCAGGACATAGTTGCCAATAGCGCCGCTGGAACTGTATCCAGCGACGGCCATTTGAACATCGATCTCCAGGGCCTCAGTGGTCGTACTCTTGTGGTCCACCGTGTCACGACGTCGGCGCTCCTGAACCGCGTCTTGACGCTGGAACGCTCTATTGGAGGGGACTTATGAGGATCCGTTTGAAAAGCTTGTCGACAGCTTGCCTGGTTGCCGCGGCCGCTTCTCAGGCAGTTGCTCAAACTGACCCGTACAAGCCGCCTCTCTATTGGAGCACCTATGAATACAACATCGTAAGACAGCATATCGGGACGTGCTACAACTACATCCCCGAATACGAATTGCTCGCCAACATTAATTGGGTTGACGTTAACTTGAAGAGTCTTGGCTATAACATGATCGAAGTCGACGGATGGGGTGACAGTGGGGAACTCAACCAGAACGGGTATCGCACCACGCACTCGCGGCTCTGGCAGCACGATTTCGCTTACTGGTCCGCTTACTTGCTTTCGCGGGGGATGCAACTGGGGATGTACGCCGATCCCCTCTGGATCCATGTCAACCCATCCGACACTCGCACGAAAGTGGTCGGTACGGACATCAACGTCAGCAGCCTCATCGAGAACCCTACTTCCACCGCCCCCCCTCCGGCGAGCACTGATCCAGCCACTAGCGCGAGCTCTAGTCTCAATGCCGCTAATCCCTGCGGTTTCACCGGTGAATCCCCCGGCAATACCGTTTTCACTTGGGTGAATGTCGACCGGCCGGGAGCCGAGCAATATGTGAAGGGATACATCAAGTTCTATGCCGATATGGGCGTCAAATTCTTGCGGGTCGATTTCCTCCCCTGGTATGAGACTGGGTTCGATCATTACCTCGGCAAGGTTGGGATCCCGCATACGCGCCAGCAATATGAGACGGTGTTGCGTTGGATGCGGGAGGCGTGCGACCAGTACGGGTTGTTCCTCAGCCTCGCCATGGCTAACATGTTTAACGAAGCGGAGCTGGAGCGCAAGTACGCCCACAGCACCCGCATCGACGAGGACGTCGATTATGGCGAGTGGTATAAGTTCAGCGACAAAGACCGGGGCCACCGGTTCCCGGACTGGTCACAATGGGCAAATGCGTTCGATGGCTTCACGTATTGGTCATACATTTCGGGCCGCGGTCGGATGCGCCTGGATGGCGACTTCATCCGAATGAACACGTACGAATCGGATTCCGAGAGGCGGACTGTGATCTCGACCCATCTCATCGCGGGCGGGCCGGTGGGTGTCACCGACCAGTACAACTCGATCGGTAACGACATCTGGGCCTACCAGAATACGGAGCTCCTCGCCTTGCATGCGGATAGCTTCGTCGGGCACCCGCTCACTAACGACCCGACCAACGAGGCCAGCCAGATCTGGACCGGCTCCATGTCAAATGGCGACAGGATTGTCGGACTGTTCAACCGGGAATTAACTCCGAGGACCCGATCCGTGAAGTTCGGCGACATCGGGCTGCTCGCTACTAACGTCGCCGTAAGGGATCTGTGGCAGCACGCGGATATAGGGCAGATGAGCGCCTTAAACGTCCAACTTCCCCCGCACGGGAGCATGGTCTTGAGGCTCACCCAAAAACCGATCACGTGCCGTCCGCAGTCCATCACCTTCAACGCGATCCCGGACTGGACCTCCAACGGTCCGCCGCCCATCGTTTCCGCCACCGCCAGCTCAGGTTTGCCTGTGACGTTCGAAGTCGCGCTCGGACCGGCGACCGTCCAGGGAAATCAGGTGCGCCCCACCGGCCAGGCCGGAATGGTCTACGTAGTCGCGACGCAAACGGGGGACGACATCTCATGCGCCGCGATCCCACAGGTTCAATCCTTTAAAGCCAACGGGCCCCACCAGAGCGACATGTTTCTGTTTGGGACCTTCACCAGCTGGACGCCTTTACGCATGCGGTTCACCGGAGGCCAGTGGGTTGCTCACCATGTCTGGGTCCCGGCTGGCACCCCGCAATACAAGTTCGCCAACACAAATAATTTCACTGGCGTCGATTGGGGAAACAGCAAGGGTCTCGGCGGCACAGCAACGGTTACCACGGGCGGAGGCGCCAACAGTCAGCTCACTGCGCCACAGAACGGATTCTACACGGTGTTCTTCAATGACGTCACACTTGAGTACGTCTGGCAGGAAGAAGTGTCAGCGAGCGCCGCGCCGCAATAGACCTTGAATCACTCTGTCATGATGTAAGGGTATGCGCACGACATTAACGATCGGCCAGGACATCTACGGGACGTGATGCACCTCGCGGCGATCTCCGGCGAACGTCCGGGGCAGGTGGTCTCGCGTCTGATTCGCAATGCACTGCAAGCGCAACCGCCAAAACCGACTAAGACCGGCCGTTTCCCGACGTTTCAAGTCGTTCCCGCGAGCAATGGGCGACGTGCGCCATCACCCAACCCGCCGAGGAGTCCAGCCAAAGATCGTTGGTCATCAACAGGCGTCGGACTCATATCTCATTGACGTGGCGCATTCCGCCAAGCGAGTTGCTGACCTTCGATGTGAGGCGCAGTGGAAGTAATTACCATTTAATACCGAAGTAGTGGCATTCTGACCAGCACATTCTTGAATCCGTGTTTATCTGCGTTCATCGGCGGCTAACACTCCGCTCTGACCTTGACAGAACAACACCGCTGTGATAATTTCCTGACACGGGCTCCGGATTCCCAGCATGAATTCGCCCAACCTGCCAAGTTAGCGTTCGTTGGTATTACTGCCTCCCGAATCGCCGTCCTCTCGAATCTAATGAAAATCAATCTATTGTCGATACTGCTGCCGGTCGCGCTTTGTTCCCTTCCGGGTTTGGTCCGCGCGGGCGATCTGCCCAAAGTGAAGGTGTTCTCCACGGGCGGCACCATTCAGGGCTCCGGGGCCACCCGCGACGCGATCGCCAATTACAAGCCCGCTATCTTCACCCCCAAACAATTGCTGGATAATTTGCCGGAAGCCGCTAAGATTGCCGATCTGAGCTGCGAGGAGATTGCGGCCACCGGCAGCGGGGGAATCGATACTAAGATTCAGCTGAAACTGGCGAAGGCGATCAACGCCTGGCTGGCGCAGTCCGATACGACCGGCGCCGTCGTTACCCACGGCACCGCTACGTTGGAGGAAACGGCATACTTTCTCAATCTCACCATTCACTCCGATAAGCCGGTGGTTGTGGTCGGCTCAATGCGGCCGCATTCGGCGATCAGCCGTGACGGCCCCCTCAATCTCTACAACGCGATCCGGACCGCTGCAAACCCGGAGGCCCGCGATAAAGGGGTCCTGGTGCTGTTGAACGAGGAAATCAATGCGGCCCGCGATGTCACCAAGACGAACACCGAGCGGGTTAATACTTTTGAGTCGCGGGATTTGGGACCGATCGGCTTCGCGGATTCCGATAGAATCGTATTCTACCGGAAATTGCTTTACCGGCATACCCACAAATCGGAATTCGACGTGAGTAAGCTCACTGAATTGCCCAAAGTGGATATCGTCTACGGTTACCAGGAGGGAGGTCGTGACGCGGTCGACGCCTTGATTGCAGCCGGCGCGAAGGGGATTGTCCTGGACGATAATGCTCCCGGTTTCACCGCCGCGGTCAAGGACGGCCGCGAGAAAGGTATTGTGTTCGTGCAAAGCGATCGCAAAGGCAGCGGCCGCGTGCTTGAGAGTGCGCGCTCGGCGGAACGCGGCGTCGTGACAGCCGACAATCTCAATGCTCAGAAGGCCCGGCAGCTGCTGCGGCTGGCATTGACGAAGACGTCGGATCCCAAGGAAATCCAGCGCATCTTTGACGAATATTGATTCCCATCGGGTGAAATTATGAAAGCCATTTTTGTCCTTGTCGCCTTCACGTCTCTTGCGCAGATCGCCGCCGCCCAGGAGATCCCGAAAGATCCGCCTCCTATCACCAGCGACTCCTCGCATCTTCCCCGCGTGGTCCTGATATCGATGGGCGGCACGATCGCCAGCCGCGCCCCCGACCGCATGAATATCACCAACTACGGCGGCAAGGACCAGCCCAAGGTAGATCCGCAGGATTGGATCCACGACCTGCCGGAATTGGCGAACATCGCTCGAATCACGTTGGAGGATTTCCGGCCGCCCACCGATCGCAAGGAAAGGGAAACCATGGAAGATATGCGCGAAGTGGCGCATCGGCTGAACGAATTAGCCAACGATCCGGCGGTGGACGGCGTCGTGATCACGCATGGGACCAATACAATGGCCGAAGTCGCGTTCTATGTGAATCTGACCGTGAAGACCGACAAGCCGATTGTCTTCGTTGGCTCGCAGCGCCCCTGGACGGGTATCTCCGGAGATGGTCCGCTGAACCTTTACGATGCGGTTCGGGTCGCGGCTTCGCCCCAGGCTCGGGGCAAAGGAGTTTTGCACTGCATGAACCAGAACATCAACACGGCGCGCGATGTCACCAAGACGAGCGCTTACCGGGTACAAACCTTCAAGGGTGTTGATGTCGGCGCGATCGGTTTCGCCGATCCGGATCGGATTGTCTTTTACCGCGAGCCCACCCGGAAACATACGGTCTCGTCGGAATTCGCGGGTATGGATTTCAAATCACTCCCGCCGGTCGAAGTTTTTTATTCGTATACGGAAGCGCCCGGCTATGTCATCGATGCGGCGGTCGAGCACGGAGTGAAGGGAATCGTCGTAGATGGGGTTGGCGCGGGTGTTACGACCAACTCGGAAACCGAGGCAATCAAGCGGGCCCAGGCCAAAGGAGTGGTTGTCGTGATTACGGCGCGGGTGCATGGCGGCCGGGTGCAGGAGACTGTGACCCGCACGACAGCCAAATTGGTCAATGGGGACAATCTGCCTCCGGAAAAGGCTCGCATTCTGCTCCAGTTCGCCTTGACGAAAACGAGTGACTGGCGGGAGATAAAGAGATACTTCGACGAATATTGATTGGACAGGCCGCCACGCTAACCAATCTCGAATCCCCCAATCGCAAAGACCATCTCGTCGCGTCCGCGCAGCGGCTTCCCTCGCCACATTCGCGTCAGCTGCCGGACAGGCGCGAAACCGTGCTCCGCTGCGATCGAGACGGCGGCGGCGTTGCGCGGCAGAAGATCCCAGTACCACAGACCGCCGTCGCTCAGTGCCATGGCAATCACTTCCTCCGCCGCCTTTTGGTCACGCGCAACACACGGCCCCAGATAGCGGGCCACTCTCCCGGGCCGCGTCATCGCGAACCCCGCATCCAGTGCGGTGACCTTGCCGCGAAGCGCAATCGACTCGAGAATCGCAGTCCGGTCCACGCCGAACGCCTCTAAATCCAAGTCGTTCGGAACTGCGCGTACCCCGCCGTGGCCGCTGCCTGCCAACTCTCCGCGCCATCGTTCCACGGGCTGCTCCGCAACAAACCCCAGACTCCTGTAAAGCGGCTCGCCCATCGCCGTCGCGTCCAGCTTCAGCGTCTCGATGCCGCGCAGCTCAGCCAGTCCGATCAACTTTTCGAGCAACATCCGCGCACAGCCGC